>NZ_JBSGJR010000179.1:0-11359 GCF_053605645.1 Micromonospora sp. NPDC003776 | reverse complement strand
GCGCGGCGCACGCCCGGGCGCTGCGCCTCGCCGAGTGGTACGAGACCGACCAGGCGCTGCTCATGCTGGGTGAGGCGCGCCTCGCGGCGGCCACCGTGCAGGGGTTGTTCAGCCGAACCTACTTCCGCGACCCCGGCGACGCGGTACGGCGTACCGGGCTGGCCGGCGCGGACATGACCGAGGTGGGTGCCGTGCTCGCCCGGCAGGCCGAGGAACTGGCCGCCCGGGGTCGCCCCGTCGACGGCACCGTGGACGATCTCCTCACCGCCTGACCCCCGTGGGGACGGCGGTTCAGCCGAGGCCGCCCTGAATGCCGATCAGCGCGCCGACCAGATAGGTCGCGGCGGCGGCCAGCGCCCCGAGGAGGAACTGGCGCAGGCCGCTGGACCACCAGGGGCGGTGGGTGAACCGGGCGACGACCGCGCCGGCCACGAAGAGGCCCACCCCGCCGACGCCGAGCGCCAGCCAGAGGCTGGTGAAGCCGAGCAGGTAGGTGATCAGGGGGACCAGCGCGCCCAGCGAGAAGCAGAGGAATGACGAGACGGCCGCCGCCCAGGGGCTCGGCTGCTCGTCCGGGTCGATGCCCAACTCCTCGCGGACGTGCATCCGCAGCGCCTCCTCGGGGTTGCGCCGGATCTCGTTCGCCACCTGGAGCGCGAGGTCGCGGGGCAGGCCCCGGGCCACCCAGGCTTCGGCCAGCTCGCGGGCCTCCGCCTCGGGATGCCGTTCCAGCTCGCGCCGCTCCTTGGCCACCTCGGCGGCCACCTGCTCGTTGGACGACCGGACGCTGGTGTACTCCCCCAGGCCCATCGAGATCGCCCCGGCGACCAGGCCCGCGGTGCCGGTGAGGACGATGCTGCGCGGCGATACGCCGCCACCGCCGACGCCGGCGATCAGGGCGATGTTGGTGACCAGGCCGTCCATCGCGCCGAACACGGCCGGCCGGAGCCAGCCGCCGGCCACGTCCGCGTGGTGCGCCTCGCGCAGCGCCGCCGGGGTGTCGGTCACGGCAGGGTCAGGATCTCGTAGCCGTCGTCGGTCACGACGATGGTGTGCTCGAACTGCGCCGTCCACCTGCGGTCCTTGGTGACCACCGTCCAGCCGTCGTCCCACATGTCGTACTGGTGAGTGCCGAGGGTGATCATCGGCTCGATGGTGAACGTCATGCCCGGCTCCATCACGTCGGTGGGCCGCGGGCTGTCGTAGTGCGGCACGTACAGCCCGCTGTGGAAGGACTCGCCGATCCCGTGGCCGGTGAAGTCGCGCACCACGCCGTAGCCGAACCGCTTCGCGTACGACTCGATCACCCGGCCGATGACGTTGATCTGCCGCCCCGGGGCGACCGCCTTGATGCCGCGCATCATCGCCTGGTGGGTCCGCTCGACCAGCAGGCGGGCCTCCTCGCTCACCTCGCCCACGCAGAAGGTGGCGTCGGTGTCGCCGTGCACGCCGCCGATGTACGCGGTGACGTCGACGTTGATGATGTCGCCGTCCTCCAGCACCGTCGAGTCCGGGATGCCGTGGCAGATCACCTCGTTGAGGCTGGTGCAGCAGGACTTCGGGAAGCCCTTGTAGCCCAGCGTCGAGGGGTAGGCGCCGTGGTCGCAGAGGAACTCGTGCACCACCTTGTCGATCTCGTCCGTGGTCACGCCCGGCTTGCAGTGCTCGCCGGCGAGCTGGGTGGCCTGGGCGGCGAGCCGGCCGGCGACGCGCATCTTCTCGATGGTCTCCGGCGTCTGCACGTGCGAGCCCCGCCACTCCTGCGGACGCTTCTTGCCCACGTACTCGGGGCGCGGGATGTGGGCGGGCACCGCTCGCCACGGGGAGAGCGTGCCAGGGGTCAGCGGCGCACGGACGGTCATGGGCACAGCCTATCGCCGCGGGCCCGGGTGACCCCGGCCACGGCCCGCTCGGCGGGGTTGTTGCCGCGCCGCAAGTGCTGTGCCATTGTTGCTCCGTGGATCAAGAAGGCGCGTCTTCCGTCTTCTCCGCGACCGCGGAGGTCGACGGTGACCACCTCCGCGTCACCGTCGCCGGCGAGGTCGACATGGCCACCGCCGACACCATGTTCCAGACCGTCCTCCGCGAGCCCGCCCGGCAGGTCACGCTCGACCTGCGCCGGGTCACCTTCTTCGACTCGGCGGCGATCCACGCCGTGGTCCGGCTGGCCCAGCGGTTCCCGGGGGCGCTCACCGTGCTGCCGTCCCGCCAGGTACGCCGGGTGCTGGAGATCTCCGGCCTGGGCGAGCAGGGCTGGCTGGCGCCCGCGTGAGCGGTTCGCCGGCGCCTCTCAGTCGGCCAACCGGCGGCGCAGCGTCACCGCGGTGCCGTCGCCGGTACGGGTGACGGAGAGTTCGCCGAGCGCCTGGATCAGCGCCAGGCCCCGGCCCCGGAAGCTGGATCCGCTCGACTCCCGCCACTGTCCGGTGTCCCGCACCGTGGCTGTCACCAACCGGTCCTCGATCGTGACCTCGACGGTGATCACCGCCTCGGCCGGGCTGACCGGGTGTTCGATGGCGTTCGCGGCGGCCTCGGAGATCGCCACCGTCAGGTCGAACAGGTCGGTCTCGCCGACGTGGTGGGCGACGAGGAAGTCCTCCAGTCGCTTGCGCAACACGCTGAGCCGGGTCGGGTCGGCCGGCAGCCGCAGCGCGAAGCGGTTCAACTCGGCCGCCTCCAACGCCAGCACCGCCACGTCGTCGTGCCGGGCCCGTCCGGCCACCCGCTCGACCACCGCGTCGACCAGGTCGGCCACGTGCTCACCCCGGGTGGTCGCGTCCCGCCGCAGCTGGTCGAGGCCGGCGTCGATACCGAGCCGCCGGTCCTCGACCAGGCCGTCGGTGTAGAGCAGCAGTCGGCTGCCGGGGGCGAGTTCACTCTCGACGGTCCCGTACTCGGCCTGCGCGATCGCGCCGATCGGCGGCCCGAGCGCCCGGTCGTGCAGGAGCACCACGTCGCCTCCCCGGATCAGCAGCGGTGCGGGGTGACCCGCGCTGGCGTACCGGAGCCGGCCGGTGCGCGGGGTGAACCAGAGGCAGACCACGGTGGCGAAGGATCCGCCCTCGGTGGAGCCGACCAGGTGGTTGAGCCGGGTCAGCGCCGCGCCGGGGTCGAAGCCCTCCAGCACGTACGCCCGCAGCGCGTTGCGGAGTTGGCCCATCGCGGCGGCGGCCCGGACCCCCTTGCCCACCACGTCGCCGATCACCAGCACCAGCTCGTCGTCCGGCGTGCGGATCACGTCGTACCAGTCGCCGCCGACCTCGACGTCGGCGCTGCCCGGCAGGTAGCGGCTGGCCACCACCGCACCGGGCAGCTGCGGCAGCGTCCGGGGCAGCAGGCTGTGCTGGAGCGTGGTGGCGATGCGGTGCTCGGCCTCGTAGAGCTGGGCGTTCTCCAGCCGTACCCCGACCAGCCGGGCCAGCTCGGTGAGCGCGGCCTGCTCGGTGCCGCCGCCCTCCCGGCGCCAGACCCGCAGCTCGCCGAGCTGCTCACCGGTGGTCCCGGTCAGCGGCAGCACCGCCGACGGCTCGAGCGGCGCGTCGCCGCCGCCGTCCGCCTCGTACCGGACGCCGGTGGCGGTGACCACCACCCGGACGGCCTCGGCGAGGCTGAGCGCGTGCCGGGCGGCGACCTGCACCACGTCGGCGGTGGACCGGGCGGTGTTGATCGCGACGGCGGCGTCGGCGAGGGCGCGCAGCCGGCGGATGATCTGCCCGCGCAGCTGCCCCAGCTCGACGTTGGCCCGGACCCGGGCGACCAGCTCGGGACTGGTGAAGGGCTTGGTCAGGTAGTCGTCGGCGCCGACGGCGAGCCCGGCGACCTCCTCGGCCGAACCGGCCCGGGCGGAGAGCAGCACGATCGGCACGTGCCGGGTGACCGGGTTGGCCCGCAGCGCGGTGACCAGGCCGAAGCCGTCCAGCCGGGGCATCATCACGTCGGCCAGCACGAGGTCGAACGGGGTGTCGACGGCGAGCCGCAGCGCCTCCACCCCGTCCGGCACGGTGACCACCTCGTAGGACGCGGAGAGCAGCCGGCTGACGTGCTCGCGCAGGTCGGCGTTGTCGTCGGCGAGCAGGATCCGCCCCGACCCGGCCGGCTGGACGCTCGGCTCCGGCAGGCCGCCGGGCGACGTGGCCCCGTCGGTCCAGAGCGCCGTCTCCGCCACGTAGAGCCGCGCCTGTTCCGACTCGGTGAGCGGCACCGGCGCGAGCGCGGCCACCCGGTCGGCGGGCAGGTGACCGTACCCGAACGGCACGGTCACCGTGAAGGTGGTGCCCCGGTCGACGACGCTGTCGGCCCGGACCGTGCCGCCGTGCATCTCCACCAGCTCGCGGACCAGGGCGAGCCCGATGCCGGTGCCCTCGTGGGTACGCGAGCGGGCGCCGGGTACCCGGTGGAAGCGTTCGAAGACGTGCGGCAGCTCGTCCGGCGCGATGCCGACGCCGGTGTCGGCGACCTCGAGCACCGCGACGCCCTGGCCGGGGCGGATCCGGACCCGGATCTCGCCGTCGAAGGTGAACTTCACGGCGTTGGACACCAGGTTGAGGACGATCTTCTCCCACATGTCCCGGTCGACGTAGACCGGCGCGGGCAGAGGCGGGCAGTCGACCACCAGACGCAGTCCGGCGCGTTCGGTGGCCGAGCGGAACGTGCTGGCCAGCCGGGAGGTGTAGTCCGCCAGGTCGGTGGGCTGGTAGCGGGCGGCCAGCCGACCGGACTCCAGGCGGGAGAAGTCGAGCACGGTGTTGACCAGCTTGAGCAGCCGCAGCGCGTTGCGGTGCATCATGCCCAGCCGCTCGAGGTACGGCGCCGGCAGCGTCGGGTCGGCGAGCAGGTCCTCCAGCGGGCCAAGGACCAGGGTGAGCGGGGTGCGGAACTCGTGGCTGACGTTGGCGAAGAAGTTGGTCTTGGCGCGGTCCAGGGCGGCCAGCTCGGCGGCCCGGGCCCGCTCCTCCTCGTACGCCCGCTGCTGGCCGACCGCCCGGGAGACCTGCGCGGCGACCAGCTCGACGAAGTCGCGGTAGTCGTCGGTGAACGGCAGCCGGCGGGCCACGCCGAGCAGCAGTACGCCGGCCGGCTCGTTGGTGGCGGTGAGCGGCAGCACCAGCGCCTGGTCGGCAGCGTCCGGCGGCACCTCGCCGAGCAGGTCGGCCACGGAGATCCAGCGGGGGCCGCTCTCCGCGGTCCCCGGTTCCGGCGGCCCGCCGGCGAGCGCACCGGGCGCCACGCCCGCGCAGCCGGCCAGCGCCGCGGCGCCGTCCTCGGCCCCGCGCAGCCAGATCGCGCTGAACGGCACGTCGGCCCGGTGCGTGTCGAGCACCCGGGCGACGGTACGGCCCAGCTCGACGCTGCTCTGCACGTCGGCGAGGGCGGTGCCCAGCTCGGCCAGGGCGCGCAGCCGGCGCTCACCGAGCACCCGGCCGGTGGTCTCATTGACGAAGCAGAAGATCCCGTTGACGCTGCCGTCGGCACCGCGGATCGGGTCGTACGAGACGTCGAAGTAGACGTCCTCGAGGAAGCCGTGCCGGTTGAGCACGAAGGGGTGGTTCTCGCCGCGGTAGGGCACGCCGGTGCGGTGGACCCCGTCCAGGAGCGGCCCGAGCACGTCCCAGGTCTCCGTCCAGTGCTCCCGCGCGGACTGGGCGATCACCGCCGGGTGCTTGTCGCCGATGGTCGGCCGGTAGGCGTCGTTGTAGAAGGAGAGATGGTCGCGGCCCCAGAAGACCACCATCTGCGCTCGCGACGAGAGCATCGTGCTGAGCGCGTGGGAGAGCGCGGGAGGCCACGAGTGCGGTGGGCCGAGCGGGGTGGTCGACCAGTCGAAGGCGCGCAGCCGCTCACCCATCTCGCCGCCGGCGGCGAAGGCGGCGGCCAGCAGCGGTGGGAGCTCGGCCTCGCCGGTCCCCGAGGACGCGCGACCCCCGTCCTCGCCCCCCTGGGCCGAGCCCATGCAGCCTCCTGCTCCGGCCTTGTCGACGACGACCGGCGCGACAGCGCCGGACGTCCCCGTCTCCTACCCCGATGGGCGAGCAACGTAACGCATCGCCGTCGGTCGTCGCTGGTTACCTACGCCTCATCCTGACGTAACCGTCGCCCCGCGGCGAGTCGGCACCGCCGCGGGTCGGACCGGCCCGGTCGGTGATCTTCGCGGAACGGTCGGCAGCAGCCCAGATATCCCCAACTCCGATTCAGGAAGCTCGCATCTGTGATCTGCGCTACACCTCGCCGGGTCCACCGGCCGCGGCCCGGACCAGGGCGGTCACCGGACGGGGATCCGCGTCGTTCTCCGGATGCCACTGCACGCCCAGCAGGAACCGCCGGGCCGGATCCTCGACCGCCTCGACCACCCCGTCGTCGGCCCAGCCGGTCACCGCGAGACCGCCGGCGTCCGCCACCCCCTGGTGGTGGTACGAGTTGACCCGGTCCACCCCGGCCATCACCGCCCCCGCCCGGCTGCCGGGGGCGAACCGGACCGGGTGCGACCCGTACACGCCGGGCGCCGGGCGGTGGCCGTCGTGGCCGACCACGTCCGGCAGGTGCTGGTGCAGCGTGCCGCCGTACCCGACCGCGAGCAGCTGCATCCCCCGGCACACGCCGAGCACCGGCAGGTCGACCGCGAGCGCGGCGATCAGCAGCGCCAACTCCCCGGCGTCCCGGTCCGGCCGGCTCTCGGTCCGTGGGTCCGGCGGTTGGCCGTACCGCTCCGGGCCGACGTCGGCGCCACCGGCCAGCAGCAGCCCGTCGAGCACCCGCAGCACGTCGGCGTCCCGGTCGTCCGGGGGCAGCACCACGGCCCGGCCGCCGGCCGCGGTCACCGCCCGCACGTACGCCTGCGGCACCAGGGTCGCCGGCACGTCCCGCCACACCGCCCAGCCGGCCGGCTCGACGTAGGCGCTGATCCCGATCAGCGGCCGCCTCATAACGGCGTTACGTAGGCGCCGGTGATCCCGCCGTCCACCACGAACTGCGCGGCGGTCATGAAGGAGGCGTCGTCGCTGGCCAGGAAGGCGACCGCGGCGGCGATCTCCTCCGGGTTGCCGAACCGGCCCATCGGCACGTGGACGAGGCGGCGGGCGGCCCGCTCCGGGTCCTTCGCGAACAGGTCCAGCAGCAGCGGGGTGGCGACCGGGCCGGGGCAGAGCGCGTTCACCCGGATGCCCTCGCGGGCGAACTGCACGCCCAGCTCCCGGGTCATCGCCAGCACCCCGCCCTTGCTCGCCGTGTACGCGATCTGGGACGTCGCCGCGCCCATCAGCGCCACGAAGGAGGCGGTGTTGATGATCGACCCCTTGCCCTGCCGGCGCATGTGCGGAATGACGTACTTGCAGCAGAGGTAGACGCTGGTGGTGTTGACCCGCAGCACCCGCTCCCAGGCGTCCAGCCCGGTCTCCAGGATGGAATCGTCGTCCGGTGGCGAGATGCCGGCGTTGTTGAACGCCACGTCCACCCGCCCGTGCCGGGTGACCACCCCGTCGAAGAGGTCCCGCACGGCCGTCTCGTCGGCCACGTCGGCGGCGACGAACTCCCCGCCCACCTCCTCGGCGGCCCGCTTGCCGGCGTCGGCGTCGATGTCCACGCAGACCACCCGCGCCCCCTCGGCGGCGAAACGCCGGACCGTGGCCAGCCCGATCCCGCTGCCCGCGCCGGTCACCACGGTCACCCGGTCCGTCAGTCGACCCTGCACTCTGCTCACTCCTCCGTGCTGATGAACACGTTCTTGACGTCGGTGAAGGCGTGCAACGCGTCCGGGCCCAGCTCGCGGCCGAGGCCGGAGCGCTTCATCCCACCGAACGGGGTCCAGTAGCGCACCGACGAGTGCGAGTTGACGCTGAGGTTGCCCGACTCCACCGCCCGGGCCACCCGGACCGCCCGGCCCACGTCCCGGGTCCAGATCGAGCCGGAGAGCCCGTACTCGGTGTCGTTGGCCAGCCGCACCGCGTCGGCCTCGTCGTCGAACGGGAGCACCGAGACCACCGGACCGAAGACCTCCTCGCGCCAGTGCCGGTCGGCCGGGCCGTCGGCGAGCAGCACGGTCGGGGCGTACCAGTAGCCGGGGCCGTCGGGGCGGGAGCCGGTGAAGGCGACCTTCGCGCCGTCGACGTACCCGGCGACCCGGTCCCGGTGGTGGGCGGAGATCAGCGGGCCCATCTCGGCGCTCTCGGCGGCGGGGTCCTCGACCCGGAACGCGCGCACGGCCGGCTCGAGCAGTTCCAGGAAGCGGTCGTACACCGGGCGCTGGACCAGGATCCGGGAGCGGGCGCAGCAGTCCTGGCCGGCGTTGTCGAAGACCGCGTACGGCGCGGTGGCCGCCGCCCGCTCCAGGTCGGCGTCGGCGAAGACCAGGTTCGCGGACTTGCCGCCCAGTTCCAGGGTCACCCGCTTCACCTGTGCGGCGCAGCCGGCCATGATCCGGGTGCCGACCTCGGTGGAGCCGGTGAAGCAGACCTTGCGCACGGCCGGGTGGCTGACGAAGCGCTCGCCGACCACGCTCCCCCGCCCCGGCAGCACCGTGAACACGCCCTCCGGCAGCCCCGCCTCCAGGGCCAGTTCGGCGAGGCGCAGCGCGGTCAGCGGGGTCAGTTCGGCCGGCTTCAGCACCACCGTGTTGCCGGCGGCGAGGGCCGGGGCGAAGCCCCAGCCGGCAATGGGCATGGGGAAGTTCCACGGCACGATCACCCCGACCACGCCGAGCGGCTCGTGGAAGGTGACGTCGAGCCCGCCGGGCACCGGGATCTGCCGTCCGGTCAATCGTTCCGGTGCCCCGGCGTAGTAGTCCAGGACGTCCCGGACGTTGCCGGCCTCCCAGCGGGCGTTGCCGATGGTGTGCCCGGCGTTGCGCACCTCCAGCAGCGCCAGCTCCTCCCGGTGCGCGTCCACCACCGCGGCGAACCGCCGCAGCAGCCGCGCCCGATCCCCCGGCGCCACGTTCCGCCACGACTCGTACGCCGCCGCCGCCCGCTCGATCGCCACGTCCGTCTCGGCCGCCGAGGTCGCCGCCACCGTGGCCACCACCTCCCCGGTGGCCGGGTTCCGCACCTCACTCACCCGCCCGCCCTCCCTCTCTCCCGCGATCTTGCGACTGTGGCCCCGGCAAAAGCCGCTCATCACCACGGCTCAAGGGCAGAAAGTGCAAGATCGCGGGAAGCGGGCGGGGGTCAGAGGCGTTCGAAGCCACGGGTTAGCTCCCAGTCGGTGACGGCGGCGTCGAAGGCGGCGAGTTCCACCTTCGCGTGGTTGGCGTAGTGGGCGACGACCTCCGCGCCGAAGGCGTCGCGGGCCACCGTCGAGTCCTGCCAGAGGGTGAGGGCGTCGCGGAGGGTGCCGGGGACCCGCTCGGCGGCCCCGTCGTCGTACGCGTTGCCGCTGCACTCGTCGTCCAGCTCCAACTCCCGCTCGATACCGTGCACCGCCCCCGCCACCAGCGCGGCGATCGCCAGGTACGGGTTGACATCCGCCCCGGGTACCCGGTTCTCCACCCGCATGCCCTGGCCGTGGCCGACCAGCCGCAGCGCGCAGGTGCGGTTGTCGGTGCCCCAGCGCAGCGCGGTCGGGGCGAACGAGCCCGGCTGGTAACGCTTGTAGGAGTTGACGTTCGGGGCGAAGAGGAGGCTGAACTCCCGCATGGTGGCCAGCAGCCCGGCCAGCACCCGCTGCCCGGTCACCGACAGGTGCGCCGGGCCGTCGCCGAGCATGGCGGAGCGGCCGTCCGCGTCGCGCAGCGAGAAGTGGATGTGGCAGGAGTTGCCCTCGCGGGCGTTCGGCTTGGCCATGAAGGTGATCGACATGCCCTCCTGGGCGGCGATCTCCTTCGCTCCGTTCTTGTAGATGACGTGGTGGTCGGCGCAGGCCAGCGCCGCGTCGTAGCGGAAGGCGATCTCGTGCTGGCCGAGGTTGCACTCGCCCTTGGCGCTCTCCGGGGTCAGCCCCGCCCCGGCCATCTCCCTGCGGATCCGCCGCAGCAGCGGCTCCACCCGGGCGGTGCCGAGCAGCGAGTAGTCCACGTTGTACTGGTTGGCCGGGGTCAGCTCCCGGTAGCCGCGCCGCCACGCCTCCTCGTACGAGTCGCGGAACAGCACGAACTCCAGTTCGGTGCCGGCGTACGCGGTCAGGCCGTGGGCGGCCAGCCGGTCGAGCTGGCGGCGCAGGATCTGCCGGGGTGAGGCGATCACCGGGCCGGAGCCGTCCAGCCACTCGAGATCGGCCAGGAGCAGCGCGCTCCCCGGCTGCCACGGCATCCGGCGCAGGGTGTCCAGGTCGGGGCGCATCGCGAAGTCGCCGTACCCGCGTTCCCAGCTCGACATCGCGTATCCGTCGACGGTGTTCATGTCGACGTCGACGGCGAGCAGGTAGTTGCAGCCCTCGCTGCCGTGCGCGACGACCTGGTCGAGGAAGTAGGGGGCGTGGAAGCGTTTGCCCTGCAAGCGCCCCTGCATGTCGGTCAGCGCCAGCACGACCGTGTCGATCTCGCCCTCGGCGACCGCGACCCGGAGCTGTTCGAGCGTGAGCGGAGCTTTCGTCATCGGCGAGCCTCCATGGGAAAGGTCTACTACCAGACCTTTGGATCCGTCAATGGCCGCCCCGGCTCAGACCAGCAGCCCGCGCAGCAACTCCGCGGTGCCGTCGCAGTGCTCCTCCATGGTCGAGCGCGCACCCTCGGGGTCGCCTCCCAGGATCGCATCGACGACCCGGGTGTGCTGGGCGTCGGAGTGGTCGAGATTCCGGTCGATGACCGGGATCGCGGCGAGGAGCCGGTCGAGGGTCAACTGCACGTCGGCGACGGCCGCGGCCAACGACGGCGAGCCGCTGGCCGCGGCGATCGCCAGGTGCAGCCGGGAGTCCGCGACGCGACGGGTGAGCGGGTCCCGCTCCCGGGAGGCGGCCAGCGCGGCGACCAGGTGCTGCCGCTGCGCCGCCGCGAGGCTGCGGCCGGCGGCCAGGGCCGCCGCGCCCGACTCCAGCACCCGCCGGAAGTCCAACGCGTCGTGCAGGCGGTCGCCCATCTCCCGGGCCAGCTCCCCCGCGTCGTCCCCGGCGCCGGGGGCGGGCAGCGCCGAGCGGACGAAGGTGCCACCGGTTCGCCCGCGGCGGGACTCCAGGTAGCCGGCGTCGCGCAGGGCGGCGATCGCCTCCCGCAGGGTCACCCGGCTGACCTGGAGCCGTTCGGCCAGGTCGCGTTCGGCCGGCAGCCGCTCGCCGGCCCGGACCATGCCGAGCTTGATGGCCTGGGCGAGGCGCGCGACGGTGATCTCGAAGGCGTTGCCGCCGCGCACCGGGCGCCACACCGGCAGGGCGGGCACGGCACGGTCGCGCGCCGCCGGCATCGGGTCACCCGGAGCCGCGCGAGCGGCGGCGGTGGGCG
>NZ_JBSGJR010000178.1:0-11361 GCF_053605645.1 Micromonospora sp. NPDC003776 | reverse complement strand
GGCCGGGCGGCGGGCAGCGTCCTGCTCAAGCCGCTGCCCGGACGGGACGGGGTGACCCCGACCGACGACATCGAGGTCGGCTGGCACCTGCACCCCGACTCGCAGGGCCACGGCTACGCCACCGAGGCCGCCCGAGCGGTGGTCGAGCGGGAGTTCGCCACCGGCACCCGGGAGGTCTACGCCGTGGTGATGGCCGGCAACGAGGCGTCGATGGCGGTGGCCCGCCGGCTCGGCATGACCCACCTCGGCATCCGGTCCGACTGGTACGGCATGGACCTGGACACCTTCGTGCTGCGCGCGGAGTGACGGGTCCGGTGCGTGCGATCCGCCGGGGTCGCGCCGAGCGGGCGGCGGGACGGGATAGCCCCGACGGGGGAACCGGACTCCGGGGAGTGAGGCTCCCAGCGGGCGCTCAGGGGCGCTGGGGAAGAATGGGCGGGTGACGTCTCCCCGCGACCTCGTCCTGCTGGGCTCGACCGGCTCGATCGGGACCCAGGCCATCGACATCGTCAAGCGCAACCCGGACCGGTTCCGGGTGGTGGCGATCGGCGCCGGCGGCGGCAACGTCGAGCTGCTCGCCGGGCAGGCCCTGGAGCTGGGCGTGGAGGTGGTCGGCGTGGCGAAGGCGTCCGCCGCTCAGGATCTCCAGCTCGCGTTCTACGCCGAGGCGAGCCGGCGCGGCTGGGCCACCGGCGACTTCAAGCTGCCCAAGATCGTGGCCGGCCCCGACGCGATGACCGAGCTGGCCGGCTGGCCCTGTGACGTGGTGCTCAACGGGGTGGTCGGCTCGCTCGGGCTGGCGCCGACCCTGGCCGCGCTGCGCGCCGGGCGTACCCTCGCCCTGGCCAACAAGGAGTCGCTGGTGGCCGGCGGCCCGCTGGTCAAGGCCGCGGTGACGCGGTCGGGGCAGATCGTCCCGGTGGATTCCGAGCACTCGGCACTCGCGCAGTGCCTGCGCGGCGGCACCCGGGGCGAGGTGCGCCGGCTGGTGGTCACCGCCAGCGGCGGGCCGTTCCGGGGCCGGCGCCGCGACGAGCTGACCGAGGTCACGCCCGAGCAGGCCCTGGCCCATCCCACCTGGAACATGGGCCCCGTGGTCACCATCAACTCCGCCACCATGGTCAACAAGGCGCTCGAGGTGATCGAGGCGCACGAGCTGTTCGACGTGCCGTACGCCGACATCGAGGTGATGGTCCACCCGCAGTCGGTGATCCACTCGATGGTCGAGTTCACCGACGGGTCCACCCTCGCCCAGGCCAGTCCGCCGGACATGCGGCTGCCCATCGCGCTCGGCCTCGGCTGGCCGGACCGGGTGCCCGGCGCGGCCGCCGCCGTCGACTGGACGAAGGCGCACACCTGGGAGTTCTTCCCGCTGGACGACGCCGCGTTCCCGGCCGTCGCGCTCGCCAAGGCGGCCGGCGAGGCCGGCCGGTGCCGGCCGGCGATCTACAACGCGGCCAACGAGGAGTGCGTCGCGGCGTTCGTCGCCGGGCGGCTGCCCTTCCTCGGCATCGTGGACACCCTCCAGCGAGTGCTGGAGGACGCTCCCGACTTCGCCGAACCAGGTACCGTCGAGGACGTGCTCGCCGCCGAGTCGTGGGCACGGGCGCACGCCCAGGAGATCATCGTCGGGTCGGTGGAAGGAGCCTGATGGTTTACCTGCTCGGGGTGGTGCTCTTCGCCCTCGCGATCCTCATCTCGGTGAGCCTGCACGAGGCGGGGCACATGCTCACCGCCAAGGGCTTCGGGATGAAGGTCACCCGCTACTTCGTCGGGTTCGGCCCGACCCTCTGGTCCGTCAAGCGGGGCGAGACCGAGTACGGCGTGAAGGGCATCCCGCTCGGCGGCTTCTGCAAGATCGTCGGGATGACCCCGCAGGACGACGACGTCGACCCGGCCGACGAGCCGCGCGCCATGTGGCGGTACCCGGTGTGGAAGCGGACGATCGTGATGTCCGCGGGCTCCATCACCCACTTCGCCCTGGCCCTGGTGACGCTCTGGATCATCGCGGTCTCCGCCGGCCTGCCCAACCCGAAGTTCCCGAGCACCGAGGCGGGCTTCAAGGCCGAGCCCGCGGTGATCGCCCTGGCCCCGTGCGTCGTGGTGGAGAACGTCAGCCGGGGCTGCCAGGCCGGTGACCCGGCCAGCCCGGCCGCCCAGGCCCAGCTCAAGGACGGCGACCGGATCACCGCCGTCAACGGCAAGCCGGTCTCCACCTGGGGCGACATGCTGGACGTGGTCCGGGCCACCAAGCCCGGCACGGCCACCATCGAGTACGTCCGCGACGGCCGGACCGCGACCGCCGCCGTCGACCTGGCCGCCGTGCAGCGCCCGCCGCTGACCGATCCGAAGGGCGCCACCTCGCCGGTCTCCGCGATGGGCGTCATGCTCCGGCCGACCACGCCGACCCTGGTCCAGTACGGTCCGGTGGACGCCTTCGGCGCCACCGCCGACTTCACCGGCAACATGGCCGTGCAGACCGTGCACGCCCTGCAGCGGATCCCGCAGAAGGTGCCGGCCCTGTGGACCGCGATCACCGGTGGCGAGCGGGACGCCGACACCCCGATCAGCGTGGTCGGCGCCAGCCGCCTCGGGGGCGAGGCGGTGGAGAACAGCGCCTGGCTGGTGTTCTTCATGCTCTTCGTCTCGCTGAACTTCTTCATCGGCGTGTTCAACCTGCTGCCGCTGCTGCCGCTGGACGGCGGCCACATCGCCATCGCCTGGTTCGAGCGGGCCCGGTCCTGGGTGTACGCCCGGATCGGCCGCCCCGACCCTGGCCGCGTCGACTACCTCAAGCTCATGCCCATCACGTACGCGGTGATCCTCATCGGTGGCGCGTTCACGCTGCTGACCGTCACCGCGGACGTCGTCAACCCGATCACGCTCTTCTCAAGGTGAGTGCCTGAAGTGACCGCTGTCAGTCTCGGTATGCCGCCCGTACCGCCGCCGCCGCTCGCCCCGCGCCGGGCCAGCCGCCAGATCATGGTCGGTTCCGTGCCGGTCGGTGGGGGCGCGCCGGTCTCCGTGCAGTCCATGACCACCACCCTGACCGCCGACGTGAACGCCACGCTCCAGCAGATCGCCGAGCTCACCGCAGCCGGCTGTCAGATCGTCCGGGTGGCCGTGCCGTCCCAGGACGACGTCGAGGCGCTGCCGGCGATCGCCCGGAAGTCGCAGATCCCGGTGATCGCCGACATCCACTTCCAGCCGAAGTACGTCTTCGCGGCGATCGACGCCGGCTGCGCGGCGGTCCGGGTGAACCCGGGCAACATCCGCCAGTTCGACGACAAGGTCAAGGAGATCGCCAAGGCCGCCGGCGACGCGGGCGTGCCGATCCGGATCGGCGTGAACGCCGGCTCGCTCGACAAGCGGCTCCTCGCCAAGTACGGCAAGGCCACCGCCGAGGCGCTGGTCGAGTCGGCGCTCTGGGAGTGCTCGCTCTTCGAGGAGCACGGCTTCCGGGACATCAAGATCTCGGTCAAGCACAACGACCCGGTGGTGATGATCCGGGCGTACCGCCAGCTCGCCGAGAAGTGCGACTACCCGCTGCACCTGGGCGTCACCGAGGCCGGCCCGGCCTTCCAGGGCACCATCAAGTCGGCGGTCGCCTTCGGCGCCCTGCTGGCCGAGGGGATCGGCGACACCATCCGGGTCTCCCTCTCCGCCCCGCCGGTCGAGGAGATCAAGGTCGGCACCGCGATCCTGGAGTCGCTGGGGCTGCGCGAGCGGGGCCTGGAGATCGTCTCCTGCCCGTCCTGCGGCCGGGCCCAGGTGGACGTCTACAAGCTGGCCGAGGAGGTCACCGCCGGCCTGGAGGGGCTGCCGGTGCCGCTGCGCGTCGCGGTCATGGGCTGTGTGGTGAACGGCCCCGGCGAGGCCCGCGAGGCCGACCTGGGCGTCGCCTCCGGCAACGGCAAGGGCCAGATCTTCGTGAAGGGTCAGGTCGTCAAGACCGTGCCCGAGGGCCAGATCGTGGAGACGCTGATCGAGGAGGCGCTCCGGATCGCCGACGAGATGGGCGCCGAGATCCCCGAGGAGCTGCGCGACCTGGTGCCCGGCGCCACGGTCACCGTGCACTGATCCCGGATCCGCCACCACGTGCGGCCGTCCCCAGCGGGGCGGCCGCACGTGTCGTTTCCGGCCGGCTCAGGCCCTCGCCGTCGGCCTCGGTACGGCGGCGAACTCGGAGAGGGTGAACCACCGGGGCAGCGCGCGGCGCAGGGCCTCCGGGCCGGTCACCTCCACCGTGCCGCCGCGCAGCGCGTCCGGCCAGCTCAGATCGCCCAGCCAGATCCGTACCAGGGCACGCAGGTCGGCGTCGACGGCCACCGCGACGTCGTGGCCCGGGTCGACGTCGCAGACGTCGGCCTCGCCGGTGTGGATGACGAGCCACCAGTCCCGCAGGTCGGGCGGCACGTCGCGGAACCGGAACCGGACCACCGTCCGGCCGGCCGGTACGGCGCTGTGGTCGACGTGCCGGTGCATGTCCCACAGCAGCAGCTTCGGGTCCAGGTCCGCGTCGCCCAGCTCACCGATCCAGCGGATCCCCCACGCGCCGAGCGCCTCGAGCACCGGCCGCAGCTCCCGGCCGGCCTGGGTCGGCACGTACCGCACGTCGGCGCCGTCGACCTGCCGCTCCACCACGCCGGCCCGGACCAGTTGGTGCAGCCGCCGGGACAGCAGGGTGGGCGACATCCGCGGCAGCCCCCGGCGCAGCTCGTTGAAGCGCTCGGAGCCGCTCACCAGCTCCCGGACGACCAGCAGCGTCCAGCGCTCGTCGAGCAGTTCCATGGCCTTCGCGACGGGGCAGAACTGGTGGTAGGTGGCCCCCATGGGCGGCACGCTACGCCGCCGGAGCAGGCCGGACCAGGAGCTTGTCGGGTCCGGTACAGATCTCGTACTAGGTTGCCGCCGCCCCGCTGCCTAGCGTCCGAACCAGGCACGAGGCAGAGGAGCAGCGATGATCGATTCAATCGAACCGGACCAGGGGGTGAAGGCCCGGCACCGGCGGATGTGGGCGCTGGGCAGCTACGCCACGGTCGCCGCGGAGGTCATCCCGGAGCTGGGGGCGACCCTGGTCCGGGCGGCGGGTGTCGGCCCGGGGGAGCGGGTGCTGGACGTGGCCGCCGGCACCGGCAACGCGGCCATCCCGGCGGCTCTGGCCGGGGCGGACGTGGTGGCCAGCGACCTGACCCCCGAGCTGCTGGAGATCGGGCGGGCGCTCGCCGCCGAGCGCGGTGCCCGGCTGGACTGGCAGGAGGCCGACGCCGAGGCCCTCCCGTACGCCGACGGCGAGTTCGACCGGGTGCTGTCCTGTGTCGGGGTGATGTTCGCGCCCCGGCATCAGGCCAGCGCCGACGAACTGGTCCGGGTCTGTCGTCCGGGGGGCACGATCGGCCTGGCCAACTGGACGCCGGAGGGGTTCGTCGGGCAGCTGTTCGCGGTCATGAAGCCGTACGCGCCGGCCCCGCCGCCGGGTGCGCAGCCACCGCCGCTCTGGGGCCGGGAGGAGCACGTCCGCGCCCTGTTCGGCGACCGGGTGACCGACATCGTCGCGCAACGCCGGAGCGTCACGGTGGACCGGTTCGCCGGCCCCGAGGAGTTCCGCGACTACTTCAAGGCCCACTACGGGCCGACGGTCGCGGTGTACCGGGCGATCGCCGGGGAGCCCGAGCGGGTCGCCGCGCTGGACCGGGACCTCGCCGACCTGGCCCGCCGGCACCTCGGTGCCGACGGCGGGATGGGCTGGGAGTACCTGCTGCTCACCGCGCGTCGGCGGGGCTGACCGGGCCCCGGCGGGGGTGGCGGTCCCGAGGCCACCCCCGCCGGCGTACGCCCCGCCGGCTCACTCCGACTCGGCGAGGATGGCGTACAGCTTGCGCCGGGTCTCGTCGAGCACCTGGGCGGCCCGCTCCCGCTGGTCGTCGGTGCCGGTCATCATCACCTGGCGCAGCGCGTGCATGGCCTGCTGGCCGGCGTCCCGGATGTCGTGCCAGCTGCTGACCGTCGTCTCGGCGAATTCCGCCCAGGGCGGGGTCTGCGCGGCCTCCGCCGCCTCGGCCCGCCCCTGCTCGGCGAGGGTGAATCGCTTGCGGCCGCCGTCGGAGTCGGCGGCGGCGACGATGACGCCTTCGTCCTCCAGCAGCTGCAGCGTCGGGTAGATCGATCCGGGGCTGGGCCGCCAGGCCCCGCCGGTGCGGGAGTCGATCTCCTGGATCATCTCGTAGCCGTGCATGGGCCGCTCGGTGAGCAGGGCCAGCACGGCGCCGCGCACGTTCGGCCGGCGTCCCCGGCCGCGTCCCCGGCCGCCCCGGCCGTGTCCGTGCCCGTGGCCGCCGGGCCCGGGTGGGAACGGCGGCGGGCCGGGCGGGACGGGCGGGAAGCCGAAGCCGCGCATCCGCATCTCGTGCATCTGGTGCATGCGTCGGTGGAAACCCATCGGGCTCTCCTTCTCGTAGTCCTATCGTTGATGCATCGACGATATATCGGCAATGCATCGGCGACAAGCCCGGATGCTGGAAACCGATTTCAAACCGTACGTACGTCTTGCTAGGCTGCGGGCGTGCGCCTGATTCCGGAACCGGGCCCGGCCCGGACCCTCGCCCTGTCCAGCCTGATCAACACCATCGGCCGGGGCACCTGGCTGACCGCCAGCGCGTTGTTCCTGACCCGGTCGGTGGGGCTGACCGTGGCCCAGGTCGGCCTCGGCCTCACCCTCACCGCGCTGGTCAGCCTCGTGGTCAGCGCGCCCATGGGCTACCTGGCCGACCGGTACGGCCCGCGTGGCCTCCAGGTCGCCGCGCTGCTCGCCTCGGCCGCCTGCACCGCCGGGCTGCTGGCCGTCGGGTCGTTCGCGGCCTTCCTCGTGGTCGGCACGCTGATGGCGGTCGTCGACGCCGCCGCCCGCGGCTCCCGGGGCGCGCTGATCGCCGGGGCGGTCCCGCCGGACCAGCGGGTCCGCACCCGGGCCTACCTGCGGGCGGTCACCAACGTGGGGATCTCCGTCGGAGCGGTGCTCGCCGGCGTCGGGCTGGCCGCCGACACCCGCGCGGCGTACGCGTCGCTGATCCTCCTGGACGCCGCGACCTACCTGGTCGCGGCGGCGGTGCTGCTCCGGCTGCCGGCCGTGCCGCCGGTCCCGGCGCCGACGCACGGGCCCCGCCTGATCGCCCTGCGGGACCGGCCGTTCCTCGCCTTCACGGTGCTCGACGGCCTGATGTCGATGCACTTCGGGCTGATCAACATCGCCCTGCCGCTCTGGATCGCCGGACACACCACGGCGCCGCGCTGGCTGATCTCGGCGTGCCTGCTGGTCAACACCGTGATGGTGGTGCTCTTCCAGGTGCGCGCCTCGCGGGGCACCGAGGAGCTGGCCGGCGCGGGCCGGGCCGCCCGCCGGGCCGGCGCCGTCATCGCCGCCGCCTGCGCGCTCTTCGCGCTCAGCGGTGGCATGTCCGCCACCGTCGCCGTGCCGCTGCTGCTGGCCGGGGCGCTGGTGCACGTGGTGGGGGAGCTGTGGCACGCCGCCGCCGGATGGGGCATCTCGTTCGGCCTCGCCCCTGCCCACGCGCAGGGCCAGTACCAGGGCGCGTACGGGATGGGCATGCAACTCGGGTCGATGGTGGCCCCGGTGGTGGTCACCACCCTGGCGGTCGGCTGGGGCGTGCCCGGCTGGCTGCTGCTCGGCGGGCTGTTCCTGCTGCTCGGGCTGCTGGTGCCGCCGGTGGTGCGGTGGGCGGCCCGGACCCGTCCCGCCGAGCCGGCCGGGGCGCCCGTGCCGGTCGGCTGAGCCGCCGCTCACCGGGTCCTCAGGTCGGCCCGCGCGCTCCCGGGCGCATCTGGCAGGCTGGTACCCGTGCTCACGGTGCCGGTACGCCAACTCGGGGAATCGGAGCGCCGTGCGGTCGAACGGCTGCTCGACCTCGACCCGTACGCCGGCGCGCAGGTCGCCGAGCGGGTCGCCGCCCGGGGCCTGGCCTGGTGGCGGGCCGAGGGGCGGATCCTGGGCTACGGCTCCCGCCGCAACCTGGAGTCGATCTGCTGGCTGGGCGGCAACCTCACGCCGGTGCTCGCCTCCGCGCCGGCGGTGGCCGCCTTCGCCGAGCAGTTGAGCACCGAGGAGCGGCTCTGCTCCTCGATCGTGGGCCGCGCCGACGCGGTGCTCGGCCTCTGGGACCGTCTGTCCGCGCACTGGGGGCCGGCCCGGGACGTACGCCCCAACCAGCCGCTGCTGGCCACGGACGCGCTGCCTGCCGTGGCGGCCGACCCCGACGTGCGCCGGGTGCGCGGCCACGAGATCGACCAGCTGTTCCCGGCGGCGGTGGCGATGTACACCGAGGAGGTCGGGGTGTCGCCGCTGGTCGAGGACGGCGGGCGGGGCTACCGGCGGCGGGTGGCCGACCTGGTCCGGGCGGGGCGCGCCTACGCCCGGTTCGCGGACGGCAAGGTGATCTTCAAGGCCGAGTTGGCCGTGGTGACCCGGCGCACCGCCCAGGTCCAGGGGGTCTGGGTGGCGCCGGAGTGGCGCGGCCGGGGGATCGCCACCGCAGCGATGGCGGCCGTGGTCCGGGACGCCCTGGACCGGTTCGCGCCCACGGTCAGCCTCTACGTCAACGACTTCAACCTGCCCGCCCGGCGGGTCTACGAGCGCTGCGGCTTCCGCCCGGTGGGCACGCTCGCCACCGTGCTGTTCTGATCCCCACCCCGGCCGCATGGCCGGGATCACGTCGCCCCGAATTGCGCCGAACCGGACAGTCGGCGCTATGCTGGCCATGTTTTGTACTGACCGGTCAGTTCAAGGGTTGGGGAATCGTGAAGATCGTCGAGGCCAGCGGGCTGGGTCTGCGGACCCGCCGCGGCTGGGTGTACCGGGACGTCGACCTCACCGCCGAGGCCGGGGAACTGCACGCCGTCACCGGGCCGCCCGGCAGCGGTCGTACCTCCCTGCTGCTCGCGCTGGCCGGGCGCTTCCCGCACACCGAGGGCGAGCTGCGCCGCCGGGGCCCGGCCGCGCTGGGCCAGGTCGCCGGGGTGCACGAGCCGGACCCGACGCTGACCGTCGCCGAGCACATCCAGGAGCGGCTGCTGCTGCTCGGGCCGGTGCCGCGCCGCCGTCGCCAGCTCGTCCCGGTCGCCGCGGTGCGGGCCCGCCGGGCCTACCGTCGGGACGCCCTCGCCGCCGCCCTGGCCGGCGCCGGCCTCACCGACGCCCCGCTCGACCCCGACCGGTACGGCCGCGACCTCACCCCCGTCGAGCGGCAGGTGCTCGGCCTGGTGCTGGCCATCCTGAGCGGACCCAGCCTGATCGTCGCCGACGACGTGGACGCCGGCGCCGACGCCCCCGAACGGGAGTGGATCTGGGACGCCCTGGCCCGCCTCGCCGACCCTTCCGCGCCGGGGCGCGGCGGTGGTTGCTGGCCGCGCTGGCCGACCCGGACTCCCCCGACCTGGGCCGCAGCCTGGCCGAGGTCGGTGCGGCGGTGGCCGGGGACGCGCCGCGGCTGGTGCTCGCGGTGGCCTCCGCGGTCGGGCCGTGGCGACCGTTCGGGCAGGTCAGCCTGGAGATGCCGCGCGGCGCCCGGGAGGACGCCGCGCTCGCCTTCGATCCGGTCGGCAACGTGCCGCCGGGCCTGCGGTTGGCGGGTCCGCTCGGCTGGCTGCGCGGGACGACCTACCGGGGCTCCCGCCGGGGTCGGGGGGCGACCGTTCAGTCCGGCGGCTCGGACGGGGTGACGGTCTGATCGGAGGTCCGGTGCTCCAGCACCGTGTCCGGGGCGGCGTTCTGGTCCTCCTCCCGGATGTCCGATTCGCTGAGGATGGCGTCGGCCTGGGCCTCGGCGTCCTCGCTGCCCACCGCCGCCTCCTCGGGCAGCAGGTGCGCCCGGGACTCGATCCGCTCCTGGTCGCTCTGGTCGTGGCTCATGGCTTCCCCATACCCCGCGTTCCGCAGTGCGGAACGGAGCGGGACTTCCCGGTCGCGTCGGGTAAGCTGGCCGGCGTGACGCGGTCGTATCGATGGTTCAGGCAGCCGGCTGGAGGAGCCGGTGACTCGACCATGATCTGACGTCACTCCTCTTCGAGCCGGCCGGGCAGGGATCTTTTCCCTGCCCTTTCGCGTACGAGCAGCCGGCTCGACCTCGGGCGCCGGCCCCGGGGGCACGGTCGGCGGAAGGAAACCCACCGTGACGACCCCGGACGCCCGTCGGGTCATCGACCAGCGGATCGACCGTGTCGTGCCGCTGACCACCCCGGCTCTGCTGCACCACCACCTGCCCCTGGAGGCCCCGCTCGCCGAGGTCGTGGTGACCGGCCGACGCGCCGTCGGCCGGGTGCTGGACCGCGCCGACGACCGGCTGCTGGTCGTGGTCGGCCCGTGCTCCGTGCACGACCCCGCCGCCGCCCTCGAGTACGCGGGCCGGCTGCGCGAGGCCGCCGACCGGCTCGCCGACGACCTGCTGGTGGTGATGCGCGTCTACTTCGAGAAGCCGCGCTCGACGGTCGGCTGGAAGGGCCTGATCAACGATCCGGGGCTGGACGGCTCCGGCGACGTGAACACGGGGCTGCGGACCGCCCGCGCGCTCCTGCTCGACGTGCTGCGCCTCGGCCTGCCGGTGGGCTGCGAATTCCTCGACCCGATCACCCCGCAGTACATCGCCGACACGGTGGCGTGGGGCGCGATCGGCGCACGGACGGTGGAGAGCCAGGTGCACCGGCAGCTCGCCTCCGGCCTGTCCATGCCGATCGGCATGAAGAACCGCCCCGACGGAAGCATCTCGACCGCGGTGGACGCGATCCGGGCCGCGGGGGTGCCGCACGTCTTCCCCGGCATCGACGTCTCCGGCACCCCGGCGATCATGCACACCCGCGGCAACGCGGACGGCCACCTGGTGCTGCGGGGCGGCGGCGGCCGGCCCAACTACGACGCCGCGTCGGTGGCGGGCGCGCTGGACCTGCTCCGGGCGGCCGGCCTGCCGGAACGCGTGGTGATCGACGCCAGCCACGCCAACAGCGGCAAGGACCACCGCAACCAGCCGCTGGTCGCCGCCGACGTGGCCGCCCAGCTCGCCGCCGGCCAGCGCGGCATCGTCGGCGTCATGTTGGAGAGCTTCCTCCAGCCCGGCCGACAGGATCTCGACCCCACCCGGGAGCTGGAGTACGGCAGGTCGATCACCGACGCCTGCATCGGCTGGGACACCACGGCCGAGGTCCTCGACCACCTGGCCCAGGCGGTCCGCGCCCGCCGCGCCACCCTCCCCACCCCCGCCTGACCCACCCCGGACCCCCAACGCCCCCCCGGCCCCCGGGGGGGCGGGGGGGGGCGGGGGGGGGGGTGGGAGGGGGCGCGCCGGGAGTGGGGAGCAG
>NZ_JBSGJR010000177.1:0-11380 GCF_053605645.1 Micromonospora sp. NPDC003776 | reverse complement strand
GGCTCTGACCTCTGCTAGAGGGCCGGTTCGGCTTATCTCATGGGCGCGGGTCCTCCTGGACCTTCAGGGCGTTGAGGATCGGGTCGCGCTCGCCGATCTCGCTGCGGAGCTCGACCTTCAGGTCGCCGCCGGTGTGCTTGATGGTGATCACGTCCGCGGTCAACGCGCCCGCCTTCGCCTGTACGTCGTGGTCGTGGAGCACGGCCTTCGTCGACCAGAACATCGAAGGTACGCAGACCGGCGGTGCCGCCCGCCCCGGCGCGGCCATTGCGTTTCCCGCTGCCTCCGGCGGCGGGGCACAACCAGGGCACGTTCGATCCAGGTACGCGGGTCACCGGCCAGAGCGCCGGCCACCGCGATCATCACGGCGAGGATCATGATGCCGGGCACGCACCCAGTCGACGCTCTACTGCAGGCGGAGTAGGCGGCAGTAGTACCCGCGTACGGTGGTTGCCTACCGGGGGCGGACGATGCAGGGCATCCGGGTCGCGACGATCGGTGGCATGTCAGAAGAGTTGCTGTCCCCGCGCGCTGCAGACGCCGTCCTGACCCACGCGGCGGAGCATCGGCCGCTGCGCCGGGGTCCCCTGCTGATCACGTCATTGCTGGCGGTCACGGCAGGCGCCGTGATCTACCTTGCTCCGCTGGCCGCGGTGTGGCACACCGCGTGGCCGTACGCTCTGCTGCTCGCCGCCCTGGGTGCCACACAGTTAGGTACGGTTGCCCGCGTGCTGGCCCGCCCCACATCACATCGGGTGGTGTCGGCTTCCGCCGCAGCGCTGGCCGTACTCGTGGTGTGGCTCCTGACCCGCGGCGTGCCGGTCCTGCCGGGTCCCTCGCCGTGGATACCGGCCGACTCGGTGATCGGGTTCGTCGACTACATCTGCGCGGGACTGCAGGTCATCGGCGTAGCGGGGCTCGGCATCGTGTGGGCCTTCGGCGCGGTGGCCGCCTCCCGCGGCCCCGACGCGCGAGCCGCGCGCCGGCCACGGCTGCGCCGGGTGGCGGGGGCGGTCGCTGTCGCGCCGGTGACGCTGGTCGTGCTCCTGGCCGCCTTCGTGGGGTTCAGCGGGGTCAGCGACGGGTTCGCAGGAGCCGGGTTCCCCGGCGACACCGTGGCTCCGCGTCACCTGCCGGCCGGGAAGCGCAGCACGCTGGAGTACTGCCGGATGGACGGGGGTCCGCTGGCCATGGACGTCTATACCCCGCCGGCCGGTGCCAGGACGCCGGGCCGGGGCGCGCCGGTGGCGATGTACATCCACGGCGGTGGCCTGGTACTCGGCGACCGGAAACTCTCCGGGCTGGGCGCATCCCTGTCCAACCACCAGGGTGCGCTGTTCCCCCCGCTGCGGGAGCGGCTGAACAGCAACGGTTACCTTGTCGCCTCGATCGACTACCGGCTGACCCCCGCCGCCCCGTGGCCCGCCCCGCTCGAGGATGCCAAATGTGCGGTGCGGTTCCTCCGGGCGCACGCCGCGGGCCTCGGCATCGACCCCTCCCGCATCGGTGTGTGGGGCGCCAGTGGCGGTGGTTGGCTCTCGTCGATGCTGGGTCTGACCGGCCAGCAGGGCGGGTCCGGTCCGTACGCCAAGCAGCCCAGCGCGGTTCAGGCCGTGGTGGACATGTTCGGCCCTACCGACCTCAACGACTTCGCCGACGCGCCGCCGTTCATCCGGTTCCTGCTCTGGGCCGGTATCGGTCCGTCCAAGGCTACCCGCCACTCGTCCAGCCCGATCAACCACATCACCGGGCAGGCGCCGCCGTTCCTGATCCTGCACGGCGCGCAGGATCAGGACGTTGCACCGCGCCAGTCCGTTCGGTTCGCCGAGCAACTGCGCACCGCCAGCGTGCCGGCAGAGTTCGTCGAGGTCACCGGCACCGGACACACCCTGGCTACCCCCGGACAGCAACCCTCGACGCAGGAGGTGACCGATATGGTGGTTGATTTCTTCATGGCGACGCTGCAATGACGCCTGTCCAGCACGGGCGGACGTCATCGTAGAGGAAACTGGGGTCTGCAAGCTTCGTCGACGGGACGGTCCATGGCGGATTGTGCGCGGGGGCGCATACGGGGAGCGGGTGTTGAGGGGCGGGCCGGTGCTGCGGCGGTGGATGGTGGACGTCGGGATCGCGCTCGCGGTGCTGGTTGCCGCTGAGGTCGCGATAGCGTCCGGCAGCGAGGACGGGTCGGGAGACCGGGACTGGTTCGCGTACCTGCTCGGAGTGGCGATGGCGGCGCCGCTGCTGCTGCGCCGGCGGTACCCGACCGCCGTGCTGTACGCCGTCTCTGCGGCGCTGCTGTTGTTCTACGCGCTCGACTATCCGGGCTTCCCGCCGGCGCTGGTGCTCGTGGTGCCGCTGTACGACGCGGCCCGCGCCGGCCGCCTGTGGTGGGCGCTTCCGGTACCGGTGTTCTTCCTGACCGTCGGTGCCGTCGTGCTGATCGCCCACCGGGAGATGCCGCCGCTGGAACTGCTCGCCGCGTTCCCACCGCAGGCCACGACGCTGGCGGCGGCGATGCTGCTTGCCGCGTTGATAAGCAGCCGGGCCGCGTACAGCGCCGAGGTGCGGCACCGACTGGACCAGGCACAACGAGAGCGCGAACTGGAGGCGGAGCGCCTGGTCACCGAGGAACGGCTGCGGATCGCCCGTGACCTGCACGACACGGTGGGCCACGCGATCGCCACCGTTACCGTGCAGTCCGCCACCGCGCTGCGGCTGCTCGACCTAGAGCCAGAGCGGACTTGCTGGACTGCGGCGGCCTGCACGGGCACGTCAAGGTCTCCCCGAAGGACGGCACGGTCTACGTACCCAAGAAGGGCTGCGGCGGCAACCAGGCCGTCGCGGTCTCCGAGGACAACGGCCTGACCTGGCAGGTCCGCAAGGTGCCGACCGGCCTGCCGGCGGACAGCGACCCATCCGTGGGCATCGGCTCCGACGGCACGGTGTACTTCGGCTACCAGAATGCCGATGGCCATGCGCACGTCGCGGTATCGCACGACAAGGGCCGCACCTGGGAGAGCGACCAGGACGTCGGCGCCGCGCTCGGTGTGCAGAACGTGGTGTTCCCGGCCGTCGCGGCCGGCGACCCGGACCGGGCCGCGTTCGCCTTCCTCGGTACGACCACCGGCGGCAACTACCAGGACGCCACAAACTTCACCGGCGAGTGGCACCTGTACGTCACCGTCACCTACGACTGCGGGCGGACCTGGTCGTTGACCGATGCGACGCCGAACGACGCGGTGCAGAAGGGTTCGATCTGCACTGGCGGCACGACCTGCGGCACTGATCGAAACCTGCTCGACTTCATGGACATCCAGGTGGACAAGCAGGGCCGCGTCCTTGTCGGGTACGCCGACGGGTGCACCGGCGCCTGCGCCACCGGCGGCGCGCAGAACTTCGACGCGCTGGCCACCATCGCCAGCCAGAGCGGCGGGAAGTCGCTGTTCGCCGCGTTCGACCCGGTCAAAACGGCGAAGGGGAAGAAGAAGTGATCCGCGTACAAGCGGGTGCTCTCGTGCTTGCCGCCGCCGCAGCCCTCACCGGCTGCGGCGGCACCGCAGGCGAGACGGATCTCGGCGATCCCGACGCTCCCGGCGCGGCGGAGCCCCGAAGCGCATCCGCGACCACCACCCTGGTCTGCGCGGACGCGGCGACGGCCGTGCCGCGGCCCACCGCGCTCCCAGGCGAGGTTCCGCTGCCGTCCGACGCAACTCTCACCGGCTCGGAGCAGCGGACCGGCGGGCGGCTGGTGGTCACGGCGGTGACACCAGGTGACTTCCGCTCGACCCTCGCGTTCAGGCAGCGGGCCTACCCGGCCGCCGGGCTGACCCTCAAGGAAGGTGAGTTCGAGGACCGCGACGCGGAGTCGAACTTCGCCGGCAAGGGTCTGGTCGGGCGCTGGACGCTGCGCGAGATTCCGGACTGCGACGGCGACACCCTCGTCACCGTGCTCGTGGCCAGGCCCTGACGGCGGCAACGGGGCCGAGCAGCCCCGGCTCGGCCCCGGCTAGAACCTGCCGGCGTTCGTCGGGGCAACGTGGGCGCTGCGGTCCCGACCCTGGTTCTGGGCGGTCTCACCCAATGGCGGTGTCGCCGACGACCTGACGACGTCGACCGTAGGCGCTGTCGCCGCCGCGGCCACTCGCGGCCGGTCGAGGTTGACGCTGGCCCTGTACGCCAACCACAGTCGGTGGGCGAACAGGACTCCGTAGCCGGCGAGGACCGCACCGAGCACGGCAAGCGCGCCCAGGTGGGCGGAGCGCCGTGCCGCATCCAAGATCACGCCGAGCATAGCCGCCGCGACGATCAGGGACACGTGGTTGGATGCCCAGAACACCACCGGTGTCATCCGCCTGGGGTCGAGGTCACGCATTGCGCCGCGGCGGAGCTGCCTGACGAGCCACGCCGATAGCGGCGCGGTAGAGATCATCGCGGCCCAGACCAGCCACGGTACCCAGCCGAGCACGGCGAATGCCGTAAGCATCGCGTACGCGACCGGCTGCGCGCCGACGATCAGGCGCACCGCCGGCTGGTAACCGATGATGACCGGCAGCGTGCGCTTGCCGACCGTCGCGTCTGATCGGCGGTCGCCCAGGTTCATCACCATCATCCGCGCCACCTGCAGCAACGCGGTGGGCGCTAGCACGGCCACCAGCAGCATGGGTACGGTGCCCGCCTGAAGCATTACCGCGACGGCCGGCCACAGGCCATTGAGGATCGCGGCGACGGTGAGCTCGCCCGCGCCCCGGTAGTTGAACTTCAATGGCGGTGCGGTGTAGAACCAGGCAAGCACAACGGCCGCGGTGGCGAGCACGCGTGCCTGCCAGGACGGCATGACGGCCACCATCAGCGCCGACGCGCTCAACAGGACGAACCCGGCGCCGAGCGACACCACGGGAGCTACCAGCCCGTCCACCAGTGCTCGGCTGCCACCGGTCCACGGGGTGAAGTAGACGTTCGCGCGGTCGGCCTCCAGATCGAAGTACTCGTTGCAATAGTGCGTCATCACATGGACCGTCCACGAGAACAGCTGTGCGACGGCGTACCACCTGAAATCGAGCGGGTAGCCCTGGTGTACCGACACCGCCACGGCGAGGCCCACCGGCAGAAGGTTGTAGAGCAGGAAGCGTAGTCGGGCGAGTCGGAGGAAACCGCTCCAGCGAGCCCGCTCACGCCCAATGGAGGACCCCTCGGCGGCGTGGCGCGCTCGCGGAATCAGGCGGGGTTCCAGCATCTCGGCCATCGGCGAGCGCCTCCCAGTAGTCGGACCGTGACAGCAAACTACGTGCCGGCGGGAGGAACGGACACAGTGTGTCGGGAAACCAACTCCGTGGCGTAGTGCGGTGGATGCAAAGAGTGGCGCAGGGAGGGACGAGCTCGAATGGCGCCCGCCAGCACATGGATGCTTGTGCCGAACAGGATCACCGATTGCGCAGCCAGGCCCAGAATTTCGAACCGGGACGTGAAGGTCCAGGACGTCTGGGCCTGGCTGCCACTACCAGCCAGGCCGTCAATGGCTGGCTTGGCTAGTCGCGTAGTCGCGCATTCGCAGCCGCAGCACCTCGCCCTGACCGACCATCGTGCCCTTGTTGGAGATGTAGATCGTGCCGTCGTGGGCGACCGCCACGCCCGTGGGCGTGACGAGGCCGGCCCGGGCGAGTTCGGTGTGGGTGCCGTCTCGCTCCACCCGGATCAATGCACCGGTCGCATCGCCGCTGAGTAGGCCGTTGGTGAAGATCTCGAGGACGAGCAGTCTGCCCTTGTTGTCGAAGGCGATATCGGCGATGTTCGTGAAGCCCCCGGCGAAGACGGTGGGCGTCTGGCCGGGCACGACTCGCCACACCTTCGCTCCGCCGACGGGAAACGGGAATCCGGTTAGCTGGCCGACGTAGAGCGCCCCGCCGGGACCCGTCGTTACTGTGGTCGGCACGAACTGCATCGGGATGTCCGGTCCGCCGAAGGGGTTCGGCGTCGGCGTCGTCGGGAAAACCGCGAGCGTGGAGATGCGACCCTGGCGGTCGAGTCGCAGCAGGTCGTTGCCGCCCGCGTCGGTCACCACGGCACCATCCCGGTACGGCAAGAGGCCGTAGGGATTGCTGTCCGGCCCGGTGCCGGGCTGGTCTTGGTCCGGGTTGTTGGCCGCCTCGTACCCGGCCAGGTCGGCGAAGGCGCTGGCGCCCGAAGGCCCGACCCGGACGGTCTGGCCGATGAGCGCCCCGGCGGGCCCCAGCTGAGCCCGGCGCTGCGGGTCGGTGCCCAGGCCGATGGTGACGAGCGGGCCTGCCTTGGTCAACGCGATGTCGTGTGGTCCGAGGACCTCGGACTGGTTCGTGGTGCCCAGTGACGGAAGGCCGGTAACGACGCGTTTCTGCTGGCGCCCCGAGACTGCGGTGATCGCGCCCGTGGCGCCGAGACAGAAAGTCTGACCCTGCCCGCCGATGATGCATGGTCCTTGGCCGCCTTTGCCGGCCTCGGCGACGAGCACCACTCCCCCGGGCGCCACAGCCAAACCCCTGGGGTTGTCGAGCCCGGTGGCGACCACCGTCATCCGGTCGGCACCGCTATTACTTGTGGCCGCCGTCGCCGCGCTGGGTGCCGACGCGACGACGAGTCCGGCGACGGCGACAACGGCACTGGTAGACCGTAGCTTAAGCCTCACCATTGGATTTCCTCCTGCCTGCTTGTGGACCATGGGGCGTACCTCGGCGACAGCTGTCGATGACGCTAACGAGGTTTCGGGTCCTGATCGCTGACGGTGTCGGGTGTACGACCACCGGCGCTGCCAGGTGCGCCGGAGCGATGTGCAGGAGCGTCTCGGGAAGACCAAGCCGTCGCCTACTCGCGCGGATGTCATCATCCGCAGGCAGCGACAATCAGACCCCGGCGGCGAGCTGCTGCATATGCCTGTAGCTGGCGATGGCGGCCACTCCGGCGACCGTCGCCGCCGACGCCGTTCGCGCGATGCTGGTCAGGTTCACCCGTCCCTGCCTCACGTCACGACCCGAGCGGCATGCCTGGACCGTCGTCGGAGTCGATCCGACCCTTGTGACGCTGCCTCAGAATGGCTTCCACCTCGGGCCATTCGATGTCCCGGTAGCCGTGGTTGAGCATGTCTACGTTCTCGCTGCGGCGTCGAACAGCACAGTGTGGATGAACGTCTGCATCGCTGGGCCGCTGCCGGGTGTCTCGGTGTGCACGAGTCGGCGCTGGCCAGTCGTGACATCGATGAGGTGTAGGTCTGCACCGTAGGCGCCACGGTACAGCGAGGCAACGCCGAGGGTGTGGCCTTGCGGACGCAGGTCGAGTCTGCTCCCCGCCGCTGTTCGGCGGCGCGCAGCGCAGGACGGGCTCACCAGGTGGGGTGCCGGCTGAGCCGCGGCAACATCCGCCAGGATCCCCGGGACACCGGGCACTCCCCCGGCTCCAGGCGCTCCAAGGCGGTGTTGGCGCTCAGCTCGTCGTCCACGAGGCTCTGCAGCGCGGCGTACGGCAGCATGCGCATCTCGCCGAAGGCGATCAGAGCCGGGGACACCCCGAGGCTGAACCGGAATGCCGCCGAGAACTCGAACGTGAGGGACACCTGGACCTCCCCACGCAGGGCCACGACGCCGTACGGCGTGCCGTGCGGCCGCTCCCTCCAGCAGGATCCCGGCCAGGTCGTCCGGGCAGGGGACGCGTGTCCGTGATTCGACAATCGCCACAGCGCCGTGGCTGTGACTCCAGTGAGGGACCCCGGTCCGTCCCCCGGCCGCCGCGCGGACTACGTCAATGCGCTCACATCATGGGCGAGGTTGACCAGAGCGATGACGAAGATCGCGATCAAGCCAAGCCTGGCGATCCACGGCAGGGACGGGTGAGCCAGCAGGGCAGCGCCGGCCGGCAGCCGCCGGGCCCCCTGACGTGCCAGCCAGAGCAACCCCAGGACAGGGAGGACCGGGGCCAGGGGGAGCCAGAGCGCCAGCGACAGCAGAACGGGGGCCAACGGGGCCTGCGCAAACCATCCATCGGGACGGATCCACCGCTCGGCGAGGACGGTGAGTAATCCGGCATACAGCCCGGGTATCGCCATGAACAGCGCGATGCCGAGCCACGGCGAGCCGAGCAGGGTGAAATCGAGACCGTCGGGGTGGACGATCACCGCTCCCACCACGATGGCCGGTCCGCCCCCGATGGTGAGGACCTGGAACCAGCGCGGGCCGATCATCAGTGCCCGCAGGACGGCGTAGAAGGCCACGCCGAGCAGGCCGAACTGCAGCCCGGTGCCGAGCAGTTGCAGCGTGTTGGCCACGGTGAACCGCCCCATGGTGAAGCCGTCGTCGCTGGTCAGTCCGCTCAGGTGCGGATTGAGTCTCGCCAGCAGCATCATCGCGAGCCGGCCACCCACCCCGCCGACGAGCACGCCGAGCAGCGCCCCGGCGGCCGTGATGCCCGCCAGCCGGCGCCCGGCCTCTTCGGCCGACGCTTGCCAGCCGCTCAGGGTCGTCTCTGCGAGATCTGCCACGCAATCCTCACCTGATCAAAGTTGGGCAGCCGACCATAGCTCTGGACGGCACGCGACTGCGGGTAGTGGCAGAAGGCCGACAGGCGCGGCGGCGGCTCCGTTGCGTTGAGCGTTGGCAAGATCGAGGCAGGTTTGAGCAGTGACGTCATCGACCCGTCCTGGCCCGTGGCTGCCTCCGAGGTCGGCGTTCGCCGGGTTTCGGTTCCGGCCAGAGGTGATCGTGGTCGCGGTGCGCTGGTATCTGCGCTACTGCTTGTCCTATCGCGATGTTGAAGAACTGCTGGTCGAACGTGGCGTGGAGGTCGATCACGTAACGGTCTACCGCTGGGTGCAGCGGTTCACGCCACTGCTGGCCGACGCCGCCCGCTTCTGCCGGCACTCACCAGGCGACACGTGGTTCGTTGATGAGACGTACGTCAAGGTCAACGGGCTTGGCGGTACGTGTACCGGGCGGTCGACCAGTAAGGGCAGGTCATCGACGTGCTGGTCTCGGCCCGCCGGGACGCCGGCGCGGCCCGGAGGTTCTTCCGCCGGGCGCTGTCGGCGTTGAAGGTGACACCCGCGGAGGTGGTCACCGACGCTGCCGCGGTCTACCCCGCCGTGCTCGACCAGCTGATCCCGTCCGCGTGGCACCACGTCGAGCAGTACGCCAACAATCCGATCGAGGCTGATCACAGCCAGCTCAAGCAACGGTTGAGACCGATGCGCGGGCTACGAACGGACAAGGCAGCACAGGTGATCATCGCCGGTCACTCGTTCATGCAGAACCTCCGACGCGGCCACTACGAACTTCCCATCGACACCCCGCCGACCACGCGGCTGCGTTCACCGAACTCGCCCAAGCGATCTGAGCGCGGACCGGCACGGGTTCAACACGTCCGCCGATCCGCTAACGCAACGGCGCCCCTGATCTGTGCTCTGATCTTCACCGGGCTCGGTCTCGGCCTGATCGGCCGGGTACCGCCAGCCGGCGTGCTGGCCCTCGCGCTTGGCATCTTCGCCACGCAGCTGGCGCTGAGCGCTCTCTGGATGAGGACCCACCGGTACGGCCCGGTCGAGTGGATCCTCCGCGCGGCGACCAACGCCGAGTGTCCGCCGTGGCGCCGATAAACCCTACGCGAACGCCACCGCAGCAGAGCCAGACGACGGCCAGCACCCAACTCGGGCCCGGTGACCACGTTCCCGCAACGGCCCGCACGACACAACATCACCGCCCTGCGGACCAGCCTCGAGTTGGTCATCACCGGCTTCGGGGCACTGACATTCTTCCCGGCGCATCGCCTGCCGGGGCACCACCGCAGTCGTCACCGCAGTACTGGAGAGGGCAACTCTCCCAGCCCCGGCAGGCATTTGTCCGTTATTATGGCGTAATGCCCCGCAGTCGTTTGCTGGCCGCCGCGCCGGCCCTGTTCCTGTCGGCCGGGCTCCTGGCCTGCACCGACCGGGCACCCACCAGGGAGGCGCTGACCAGCCCGTCCGCGGGCACCTCGGCGGGCCGGTCGTTCGGGCCGCTGGTGACGGGCATGCCGAGCTACCCGGCGGCCGGCAACGTCTACGCCGCCGCCGGCCCCGACCAACTCGCCGCGCCGGTGCGCGGCGACCGCCCGCTGGTCTACGTGCCGAACACCAAGAGCAACGACGTCTGGGTGATCGACCCGGCGACCTACAAGGTGGTGGACAAATTCCCCGGCGGCCCCGAGCCGCAGCACGTGGTGCCCTCCTACGATCTGCGCACGCTCTACGTGGCGTCCAGCCAGATCCCCAACGGTGGCCTGGTCCCGATCGACGCCAGGATCGGCAAGCCGGGCCAGTTCCGGAAGCTCGAGGACGTCTACAACCTCTACTTCACCCCGGACGGCAAGCAGGCGATCGTGGTCGCCGAGGCGTACCGGCGGCTGGACTTCTACGACCTGGGCACCTGGCAGCGGGTGCGGTCGGTCCGCTTCCCCGAGTGCGGCGGCATCAACCACATGGACTACTCCGCCGACGGCAGGACCATGCTGTTCAGTTGCGAGTTCGCCAACCGGATGCTGGTCCTGGACACCGCCAGCCTACGCAAGCTGCGCGACTTCCGGCTCACCGAGGCGTCCGACGGGATGCCCCAGGACACCCGACTCACCCCGGACGGGCAGCACTTCCTGGTCGCGGACATGCACGCCCACGGGGTGTACGTCTTCGACGGCCAGGCCACCCGGCAGACCGGCTTCATCCGCACCGGCCGGGGCGCCCACGGCATCTACTTCAGCCGCGACGCGCGGCTGGCGTACGTCACCAACCGGGACGAGGGCAGTGTGACCGTCCTGGACCTGGCCGGCCTGAAACCCACGGCGACCTGGCGGATCCCCGGCGGCGGCAGCCCGGACATGGGCGGCCTCTCGGCGGACGGCAAGCAGCTCTGGCTGTCCGGGCGCTACCACAACGAGGTGTACGTGCTGAGCACGGAGACCGGCAAGCTGCTGGCCCGCATACCAGTCGGTCGGGGCCCGCACGGCCTGACCGTATGGCCGCAGCCCGGCCGCTACTCCCTCGGCCACACCGGGAACATCCGGTAGGGCTCTCCCCCATCCCCCGCCCGGACTTCGGCGCGATGACCGCGGTGCTCCGGCGATCGGCTCGCCTGCTGGCCGGCCCGGTCGCGCTCAGTGCGATGGTGGTGGCAGCAGCGAGGTTCGGCGGCGACATCTGCCGTGGCTGTTGCGTAACGTTTGCTTGCCTGCTGGTGGTCCGCGCTGGCGCTGGGAGCGATCAGGATCGCTGGGCTGATCGCGCAACTCGGCCAGCACGGGCGTTCTGGTGTGATGTACCGGTGAGAGCGTGCGACGAGAACGGGCTGACCGTACTGGTGGACCGGTTGCGGCGGGATCGCCGTCGTGACCC
>NZ_JBSGJR010000176.1:0-11396 GCF_053605645.1 Micromonospora sp. NPDC003776 | reverse complement strand
GCCGGTGGCGGCCGGTCCACCGGGTCCGGTTCGTTCGGGAGCGGCTCGGGCAGACGGTCGGCCGACGCCGACGCCGACGGGGTGGGGACGGGCTGATCGCTGGTCTCACTGCTCGGTTCAGCTCCGACCGAGAGTGGGCCCGGCAGCGCCGGCGCTGTCGGGCCGGGCAGCAGGGCGCTCGCGGCCATCGGGAGATAGGTCAGCGAGGCGACGGCGACCAGTACGCCCACGCGTCGGACCCGTCGGCGGCGCGCGCCGGTGACGTCGAGGAAGACCGGCCGGGACGGCGGGGAATGAACGGTTGGCGGAGCGGAGGGCGGGCCGAGGGTCAGCCCATCGAACGACATGCGAAGAGCCACCGGTCGAGGCTATGAGGGGCCTGTGGGCCTTTGTCCGGGTTTGAGAACCGAGGCTCGACGGCGATGTTTCACCATCCGCACATTCCCGAAAAACACCCCAACTGTCATCAAACCCGACATCATCACGTGGGGTGACGGACAGTGGGTAGGCTCCGGGGCCGCCCCCATACCGGGGACGGCCCACAGTGGCCGCTCAGCGTTGCGTTCGGTCGTCGATCTCCGTGTCGGACTCCCCGGGTCGGGCGCCAATCGCCTCCTCGGCCGCCCGTCCGCCGGTGCTCTCGTCACCGAGGGTCAGATCGCTGCGCGGCAGCCCGGACAGCCCGGCCGGGTCCTGGACATCCCCCTGCACACCACGTGCTTCCTGGGCGAGGTCCGGCACCTCCGGCTGCCCCGGTCGGGCGCCGATCGCCTCCTCGGCCGCGCGTCCGCCGGTGCTCTCGTCACCCAGCGTCAGGCTGCTACGGGGCAGCCCCGACAGCCCGGCCGGATCCGTCGTCGGCTGGTCGGGCCAGCCGCTCTCCGCCGCCGGGCCGCCGGCGGACTCCCGCCGTCCGACGCCACGGCCGTGGTACGCGCCCGAGGCATCGCCCGGGTCACCGGGATCGGCCAGGCTGGTGTCGACGGGCCGGCCGGCCGGTTCGGCCCGGCCGGCCCGGCGCAACATGTCGACCAGCTGGTCGTGCGGCATGCGCTCGGTGTCCGGTATGCCGGCACCGCGCGCGATGGACCGCAGGGTGGTCAGGTCCTGGTCTGCGAAGGTCTCGGCCATGCGGTTGCCTTCCCGAGCCCCGGCACAAGGAAACCTGCGCCTCAGGCCCGCGCGCCGCCCAGCCCCAGCAGCACCGCCAGGCCGAGGGCGCTGCGCGGGGCGTACGGCACCCGCCACAGGCCCCCGTGCGCCGCCGCGTACGCCTCGTCCCGCCACGGGTGCGCCTGCGCGGGCCCGCCGCCGGTGCGCAGGTCGTGCACGAGCAGCGCCGCCATCAGGGTGTTGCTGGTGGCCGGTTCGAACACCTCGATGCCGAACCGGTGCGCGCCGGCGTACGCGGCGGCGAGGGCCCGGTTGCGCAGCACCGAGCGGGTCCGGGTCGGTGGGGCCACGGTGAACGACACGGTCGTCCCGGCGTCCCTCGCCACCGCCGCCCGCCACCGCTGCAGCCGCTTGGCCAGGGCGTAGTTCGGTCCCTGCTGCGGGACGAGGCTGTCGTTGATCCCGGGGTCCGCCTCAGGCGGGTAGTTGCGGTGCAGCAGCCGGCCGCCGGAGAGCACCCGCAGTGACCGGCGGGCCAGCCCCCGGGCGGCGTAGCCGCGTTCGGCGTGCGCCACCGCCTCGGCGGGGACGGCGTACACGTCGGTCGGGGTGGCCAGGAAGGCCAGCGCGACGTCCGGGCGATGCCCGGCCAGGTGGACGGTGAGCGCGTCGACCGCGGTGGCGACCCGCACGTTGGTCGCGCCGTCGGCGTACACGTAGTTGCCCAGGACGAGGCGCCCGTCGACGCCGCGCAGCCAGGCGGCGGCCTGGGGGAGCCGGTGCAGCAGGTCGGCGCCCGCCCCGGCGGCCAGGGCCGCGTCGTCGCCCGCCGTGCCGGGGCGTACCGGCAGGTGCAGGCGTCCGCCGTGGCGGTGGGCCGTGCGCAGCACCCGGCGCCAGATGTCCGGCCGGGGCAGGTCCACGGCGACCACCTCGCCGCCCCAGCGCAGCACCGACGGCAGCGGGCCCATCTCCGCCCCGGCGCCGAGCACCACGATCCGCTGGTCGCGCAGGTCCAGCCAGTCGGGGTTGGCCAGCACCGCGCGGACCGCCTCGGCGCAGCTCGGCTCGATGACCCCGGCGTCCACCCAGGCGTCCAGGCGGCGGCGCAGGTCGTCACCGCGCAGCCGCTGCCCCCGGTACGGCACCGACAGCTCCCGGTCCACCTCGCCGGCCCCGACGACGGTCGCGGTCTCCAACGGCTGCGGGTCGGCCAGGTCGCACACCCGGTCGAGGTCGATCTCCGTCCCGTCCCCGGGCAGGTAGCGCATCCGGGAGTGCAGGGAGTCCAGCCCGTCGCGGGCGACGGTCAGCGCCGCGTCGCGGGAGAGCAGACCGGCCTCGACCAGCCGGCGGAAATGACCCAGGTAGCCGTGTCGCCAGTTCGTCTCGTGCTCGGCGGCGCGGGCGCCGACCGGGTCGACCGCGCGCAGCGCGTCGGCCACCACCGCCCGTCCCAGCGCCGTGGTGCTGCGCGTACCGCCGGTCTGGCGGTGTCAACTGCTGCCCGAGGGAGTGTTGTTTAGGCGTCAAAGACGCGTTCTAGTGCGGTGTTTGGGCGAGGGGCCGCGGGAGTGTCGTACCCATCGCCAACACTGATCCCGAGGAGGTGAGTCGGGGTGGGTGTGCGCAGTATGCAGGCGTATCGTTTCGCGCTCGATCTGACCCCGGCTCAGGAGCGGTCGGTGCTGGCGCATGCTGGTGCGGCGAGGGTGGCGTACAACTGGGGTCTGGCCAGGGTGAAGGCGGTCATGGGCCAGCGGGCCGCGGAACGTTCCTACGGCACGCCTGAGGAGCTGCTGATTCCGGCCCTCGGGTGGAATCTCGCCGCGTTGCGCAAGGCGTGGAACCAAACGAAGCCGGAGGTGGCGCCGTGGTGGGCTGAGTGCTCGAAGGAGGCGTTCAACACCGGCCTGGACAACCTGGCCCGCGGGTTGAAGAACTGGTCGGACTCCCGGGCGGGCAAGCGGGCCGGTCGGCGGGTGGGATTTCCGCGGTTCAAGTCCCGCCGCCGCAGCACCCCTAGCGTCCGGTTCACCACCGGGGCGATCCGGGTGGAGCCGGACCGTAAGCATGTGGTGCTGCCCCGGCTGGGCCGGTTGAAGACCCACGAGTCGACCCGTAAGCTCGCCCGCCGCTTGGAGGCGGGCACGGCCCGGATCCTGTCGGCGACGGTGCGCCGTGACGGTGGGCGGTGGCAGGTCGCGTTCTGCGTCGAGGTGGAGCGGGTCGAGCGCATCCCGAGGCGGCCGCGGGCGGTGGTTGGTGTCGATGTGGGGATCAGCCATCTGGCGGTGTTGTCCACCGGTGAGATGGTGCCCAATCCGAGGCATCTGGAGGAGGCGGCGCGGCGGATGCGGCGGCTGTCGCGGCGGATGTCCCGCCGTGTCGGGCCGGACCGGCGTACCGGTCGGCGGCCCTCGAATCGGTGGGAACGCGCCCGCGAGCAGGTCACTCGCGCGCATGCGCGGGTAGCGAACTTGCGCCGTGACGGCCTGCACAAGCTCACCACCGGGCTGGCCCGCGAGTACGGCACGATCGTGGTCGAAGACCTCCACGTGGCCGGCATGCTGGCCAACCGGCGGCTGGCCCGACACATCGCGGATGCCGGCTTCGCCGAGATCCGCCGACAGGTGGGCTACAAGGCCTCATGGAACGGTGGCCGGCGGATCGTCGCCGACCGCTGGTATCCCTCCAGCAAAACCTGTTCCGACTGCGGCGTAGTGAAAGCCAAACTGCCGCTGCGTGTCCGAACCTACCTCTGCGACTCCTGCGGCTTGGTCCTCGATCGGGACCTCAACGCCGCCCGTAACCTCGCCGCCCTCGCGCATGAGGCCACCATCACCACCGCCGGGAGTGGCCCGGTGGCAGGACGTGGAGCCGACCATAAGACCCGCCCCGGCGGGCCGGTGGCCATGAAACGTCAACCCGGCCCCGCTCAGGCGGACAAGACCGGGACCATCCCACCGCAAGGCGGGACATGCCGATCAGTCGCTACAGCGCACTGACAGGTAACGGCGAACTGGAAACCGGCCGGGGCCCGGCGGCGGCGGGTTCCGGCTGTGCGCGACGCTGCCGCTGCAGGCACGTGAGATCACCCCGGTACCGAGATGACCGTACGGGTGGTGCTGGTCGACGATCAGACGCTGGTGCGTACCGGGTTCCGGCTGGTGCTGGAGGAGACCGGCGACATCGAGGTGGTGGGGGAGGCCGCCGACGGGTCGCAGGCCCTGGACGTGGTGGCCCGCACCCGGCCGGACGTGGTCCTGATGGACGTGCGGATGCCGGGTCTGGACGGCAGCGAGGCCACCCGGCGTATCCGCTTCGGCCCCCACCCCGCGCGGGTGATCATCCTGACCGCCTTCCACTTGGACGAGTACGTGCTGGCCGGGCTTCGCGCCGGCGCGAGTGGCTTCCTGCTCAAGGACGCGCTCGCCGCCGACCTGATCTCCGCCGTGCGGGTGGTGGCCGGCGGCGAGGCGGTGGCCGCGCCCAGCGTCACCCGTCGCCTCTTCGCCCACTACCTCGGCAGGACCCCGCCGCGGCCAGAGACGAACGGCCGGCTGGCGGCGCTGACCGAGCGTGAGCGCGAGGTGTTGAACCCTGGTCGCGCGAGGGTTGTCGAACGCGGAGATCGCGGCGGCGCTGTTCGTCTCCGAGAGCACGGTCAAGACGTACCTCGGCCGGATCCTGGCGAAGCTGGGCTGCGGGACCGGGTGCACCCGTCACTGGTGGTGTGGCCTGGTGAGCCGGATGGCGAGGAACCGCGCCAGCGGCAGGCAGACCAGTACCAGCAGGCCGGCGGTCGGCGAGGCGAGGGCGGCCAGGATCGCGACGGCAAAGATCACGGACAGGGCGACGGGGGGCAGCAGCGCCCGGGATGTTCCCGGACTCGACGGTGCGCGAAGGTCCGGGCGGCGGACGACCCACCAGGCCTGGACGAGCGCGAGGAGGCTGATGACCAGCATGTTGCCGAGATAGAGGACCGCGGAGTCGGTACGCAGGCGCGTCTCGACGAACAGTCGTGCGGTGGGAAACGGCAGGAAGACCACCGCCAGCAGCCACAATATGGTGAGACTGAGCAGGGGCTCGTCGTAGTCGACGAGCTGTTCGTAGAGGCTCCGGTGGGTTCGCCAGAACAACGCGATGACCAGGAATGACACCGCGAAGGAGAGGACATCCCCGAGGTGCTCGGCGAACAGTTGCGCCACCGACTGCCGGGCGGTGCTCTGGTCGGCGAAGTCGACCAGCGGCAGCACCAGCAGGGTCAGGGCGATCGCCACGCCCGCGTCGGTGAACGCGGTGATCCGTTGCAGCGTGCGGTCCCGGCGTTGGTGGATGTCGGGACGCTGCCGTGGGCCGGCACCGGGGGGCTCCTCGCTCATCCCCTGATTGTGACGAACCGGACACCCATGGTTCCCCGTTTCGGGTCGTGCTCAGAGGTCGGCGGCCAGCCTTTCCCGAGATCGCAGACGTGACAGTGCGCTTGGCGTGACCCGCCGATCAGCCGCAGCTCTCGACGGACCGGCCGATGGGCGGCCGCCGGTCAGCCTGCCGTCCAGGGCCGGATCTTCTCCGGGTTGAGGATCGCCCAGATGCGCGTGATCCGCTCGCCGCTCACCTGGAAGGCGTACACCGCCACGGTGACGCCGTCGCGCTGCGCGACCAGGCCGGGCTGGCCGTTGACCGTGCGCTCCAGCAGCGTGACGGCGCCCAGCCCGTCGGCGAGGCCGGCGAAGAAGCGCGCGATCTGCTCGCCGCCCTCGACGGGGCGCGGCTGCGCGGTGACGAGGCCGCCACCGTCGCCGGTCGCGGTGGCGTCGGGGTCGAGGAGGCCGATGAGCGCGGCGATGTCCCCGGCCTCCCAGGCCCGCTTGAAGTCTCTGACGATGACGGCCTGCCGGGCCGGCGGGAGCGCCGGGGCCTGCGACCCGCCGATGCGGCGGCGGGCCGAGGAGGCCAGCTGACGGCATGCGGCCGGGGTACGGCCGACGACCTCGGCCACTTCGGCGAAGGAGTAGCGGAAGACGTCGTGCAGGATGAACGCGACGCGCTCGGCCGGGGTCATCGACTCGAGCACGACGAGGAAGGCCATGTTGACCGACTCGTCGAGGGTGACCCGGTCGGCCGGGTCCGCCGTGGTGCCGGCCCGCCCGCCGGTCCACTCGGTGGGCTCGGGCAGCGGCTCGGGGATCCACTGGCCGACGTAACGTTCCCGCCGGACCCGCGCTGAGCGCAGCAGGTCGAGGCAGACGCGGCTGGCGACCGTGGTCAGCCACGCGCCGGGGGAGGCGACGGCGTCGCGCTGCTGCTCGGACATCGCGTACCAGCGGGCGTAGGTCTCCTGCACCGCGTCTTCCGCCTCGGCCAGGGAGCCGAGGAGCCGGTACGCGAGATTGATCAGCTGACGTCGCTCGCGCACGATCGCGGCCAGTCCCGGGTCGGGCTCGCCTTGTCCTGACTCGTTGGTCATCGCGCCGCAGGCTCCCTCGTTCGCGTTAATCCTTCACCGGTCCGACGAGACAGCGCACCGGAATGTGAGGCGGACCGCGTCGCCTGACATTCCGGGGAGCTGCGTCGTCGGACAGCTGGACGGACACACCATCCCACCTGACGAGGAAAGAGGACCGATGAGTGACTTCCAGGCCATCGCGGACCGCGTGGAGATCGAGGCGCTGCGCGCGGAGTTCACCGACGCGGTGATGATGCGCGACCGTGCCCGCCTCGCCGCGTTGTTCACCCCGGACGGTGTGCTGCGCATGCCCAACGTTCCCGTCGAGATGGTCGGGCGGGAGGAGATCCGCGTCGGCGGTGAGCGGCTGCAGGCCCAGTGGGACTTCTTCGTGCAGAACACCCACCCCGGCACCATCCAGCTCGACGGCGACACCGCCACCGGCCGCGCGTACATCCAGGAGGTGGCGCGTCTGCGCGACGGCCGCCAGGGGCTGAACTTCGCCATCTACCACGACCGCTACCAGCGCACCGCGGACGGCTGGAAGTTCGCCGAGCGGGTCTACGAGGTCCGGTACGTCGACACCACCCCGCTGGGGGGCTCGGCGCCGTCAGCATCTGCCGCTGAGAGCTGACGGTGGCGTCTCGTGCCCCGGGACCGCGTTCCCGCACGCCGCGCCGATGTCAGGTCCGGCTAATCGGCCCACACGGCTCCCGGGGCCGCGCCCCACCGCGATCCACACCACCTGCGGCCCGCGACCCGGCACAGCATGACCAGTCAGGAGAGAACATGACCACCTCGGTTCCAGCAGCACTGTTCACCGAACCGGCATCCCCGCAGCGCCTCGAGCGGACGGCCGCCGCGCTGACGGCACACGGCTTCACCGTCGAAATCCTCGACGACGCGCCCGCCGCGCGTACCCGCATCACCGACCTGATCCCCGAGGGCGCCACCGTCTTCACCGCCGCCAGCGAGACGCTGCGCCTGTCCGGCATCGAGCAGGACATCAACGCCGGCGGGCGGTACCAGGCCCTCAAGCCGCGCATGCTGGCCATGGATCGGGCCACCAGCGCCGACGACATCCGACGGCTGTCCGCCAGCCCCGACGTCGTCGTGGGCAGCGTCAACGCGGTCACCGAAACCGGCTCACTCCTGGCCGCCTCGGGCAGCGGAAAGCAACTCCCCGCCTACTCCGGCGGCGCCGCCCGCGCCATCTGGATCGTCGGCGCGCAGAAGGTGGTGCCCGACCTGAGCACCGCGTTGCGCCGGATCGAAGAGCACGCCCTGCCGCTGGAGAGCGCCCGCTCACAGGTGGCCTACGGGCAGCCCAGCGCCATCAACCGGCTGCTCATCCTCAACGCCGAACCGTTTCCCGGGCGCGCCACCGTCCTGCTGCTGCGCGAAGCCATCGGCTTATGACATTACGATCGAGCCGCTGCTTGATCACGGATAGCGGCTGAGGAAACGTCCTCCACCGGTGGGCAGGCGCCGCCCACCGGCGGAAAGAAATTCCAGCTCCCGGTCGCGTGGGGAAGGATTTCTTTCACTCGATCGCGTTGGTACTGTGCTGCCGTGCCACCCCCTCCTACCGTCAGCGCCCCACCGGATGACCGCGCGCCGACCACAGAGTCCACCCGCTCCACCGTCGCACGAGGGGAGCCGGCGCGCTTCACCGAACGTGGTCTCGGATGGCTGCTGCTGCTGCCGTCGGTCGTGGTCTTCGCGCTGTTCGTGTTCTGGCCGCTGGGGCGGACCCTGTACCTGTCGGTGCACGGCAACGACCTGTTCGGCGCCCCGTCGGTGTACGTCGGCGCGGAACACTACCGGGAGATGCTGTCGCCGGAGTTCGGCAAGGTGCTGGCCACCACGGGCCTGTTCACGCTGTTCTCCGTGGTCCCGGCGGTCCTGGGCGCGCTGTTCGTGGTGCTGCTGCTGGAGGCCCGCATCCGCGGTGTACGGGTGCTGCGCACCGCGTTCGCCCTGCCGTTCGCGTTCTCCGTGGCGACCGCGTCGGTGGTGTTCGCCGTCATCTACAACCCGGCGATCGGCGTGGCGAACGGCGTGCTCGGAACGTTCGGGATCGACCGGGTCAACTGGCTGACCGACCCGTCGATCGCGCTGCCCGCCGTGGCCGCGGCGACGGTGTGGATGAACCTCGGTTACAACGTCCTCGTGCTCTCCGCCGGCGTGGCGGCGATCTCGCCGGAGGTGGTCGAGGCGGCGCGGCTGGACGGTGCGACCGGCTGGCGGCTGGCGTCCCGGATCACCATTCCGCTGCTGTCCCCACAGCTGTTCTTCCTCGTCGTGGTGTCCACCATCCACGCGTTGCAGAGCTTCGGGCAGATCCACATCCTGACCAAGGGCGGCCCGGACCAGGCCACCACGACGCTGGTCTACTCGATCTACGAGAAGGCGTTCGCGTTCGGGTCCTCCGACTTCGGATCAGCCAGCGCCCAGGCCGTGGTGCTGCTGGTCGTCATGCTCGGCTGCACGGCCATCCAGTTCGGCGTCCTCGAGCGGCGGGTCCACTACCGATGAAAAAGTTCAGCTTCGGGCGGCTCGCCGTCTACGTGGTGCTCGGCCTGGCCGCGATCCCGGTCCTGTTCCCCATCTACTACGGATTCGTCGGCGCCGTGATGGGCCCCGGTGACCTGGCCACCTACCCGCCCGCGCTGGTGCCCCACGAGCTTTACTGGCAGAACATCACCGACGTGTTCCGCTCGGTGCCGCTCGGCCGGTTCTACGTCAACTCCGCCATCCAGGCCGGGGTGATCACGGTGGCGCAGATCGTCACCAGCATCCTGGCCGCGTACGCGTTCGCGTTCCTCCGCCTGCCGGCGAAGGCGGCGACGTTCGGGCTGTTCCTCGCCACCCTCATGGTGCCGTGGGAAGCGATCATCATCCCCAACTACCTGGCCATCTCCGGCTGGGGCCTGGCGCGCGGCGGGCTGACCTACCTGGGTCTCGTGCTGCCGTTCCTCGCCTCGGCGTTCGGCACGTTCCTGCTGCGTCAGGCCTTCCTGCAGTTCCCGACCGAGCTGCGCGACGCCGCGGTGATCGACGGCTGCGGTCACTGGCGCCTGCTGTGGCGGGTCATCGTGCCGCTGTCCAAGCCCTCGATCGCCGCGGTCGGCGTCTACGTGTTCCTCTCGGCGTGGAACCAGTACTTCTGGCCGCTGATCCTGATCCGCGACTCCCAGTACCAGACCCTGCAGATCGGCATCTCCCAGCTCAACGACGCCGAGGTGGCGCAACCCGGTCTCGTCCTCGCCGGCGTCGCGCTGTCCCTGCTGCCCACCCTGGCCGTCGTGCTCTTCGGCCAGCGTTACATCGTCCGCGGCCTCACCGCCGGCGCGCTGCGTTAACTCGTGACAAGGAGAACCTGTGAGACAACCTAGGCTCCGCCGGAGCATGAGCGCATTCGTCGCCCTGGTAGCCGCCGCCGCGCTGACCGCGTGCGGTGGTTCCGGGTCCGGCAGCGACTCCGGCAAGAACGCCCTCGAAGCGCCCGGCGCGGAGGTGCTGGAGAAGGCCACCGACAAGACCACCATCGAGTTCTGGCACGGGATGAAGGGCGCCAACGCCGAGGCGATCGACAAGCTGGTCGCCGACTTCAACGCCCAGAGCGGCGGCAAGGTCGAGGTCAAGGCCATCTACCAGGGCAACTACGACGAGACGATCGCCAAGTACAAGGCATCGGTGCAGCAGAAGAACACCCCCGCGCTGGTGCAGATCTACGACATCGGGTCCCGGTTCATGGTCGACTCCAAGCAGACCGTGCCGATGTACAAGTTCATCGACAAGGACAAGTTCAACGCGGGCGACATCGAACCGAACATCGCCAACTACTACTCCATCGACGGCAAGCTCCAGTCGATGCCGTTCAACACCTCCACCCCGCTGCTGTACTTGAACAAGGAAGCCTTCGTCAAGGCCGGCCTCGACCCGAACAAGCCCCCGCAGAACCTCGACGAGATCGGGGAGATGGCCAAGAAGCTGACCGTCAAGGACGCCAGCGGCAAGACCATCCAGTACGGCTTCGGCGCCGCCATCTACGGCTGGCTGCTGGAGCAGCTCATCGCCACCGACGGCAAGGAATACTGCGACAACGGCAACGGCCGCAAGGGCCTGGCCACCAAGGTGCAGTTCGACCAGGAAACCGGCGTGCGCGTCGCCCAGTGGTGGGCGGACCTGGTCAAGGGCGGCTACGCGACGAACACCGGCCGCAAGACCGACGACGCCCAGGCCGCCTTCAAGGCCGGCACCGTGGCGATGCACCTGGAGTCCACCGGCGCTATGCGCGGCTACGTCGAGGCGGCCAAGGGCAAGTTCACCGTCCTCACCGCCCCGTACCCGAAGGCCAGCAGCACGGCCACGGGCGGGCCGATCATCGGCGGCGCCTCCCTGTGGATCAACGGCGTCGGGCACAGCGACAAGGAGAAGCGGGCCGCCTGGGAGTTCGTGAAGTTCGCCGTCAGCCCCGCCCAGCAGGCCAAGTGGCACACCGGCACCGGATACGTGCCGGTCAACGCCAAGGCCCTGGACGAGCAGATCGACAAGGACTGGGTGGCCCAGTACCCGCAGTTCAAGACCGCCGTGGACCAGCTGCACGCCCTGCCGCCGTCGGTCGCGTCGGCCGGCTGCCTGCTCGGCGTCATGCCGCAGGCCCGCAAGGCGTCCGAGGACGGCCTGGAAGCCGCGATCGTCGGCAGCAAGCCCGCCGACCAGGCCATGAAGGACGCCGCCGCGAGCGTCAAGGCCGCCATCGACAGCTACAACAAGTCGGTCAGCTGACGACTTCGGCGTGCGGGGCGGGGGGGCCGGGGGGGGG
>NZ_JBSGJR010000175.1:0-11399 GCF_053605645.1 Micromonospora sp. NPDC003776 | reverse complement strand
GGGGAGGGCCCCGGCGGGGCGCCCACGGTGGTGCCGGTGCAGCGCGGCGACGACCCGGCCGAGGCGCCCGGCGGAGAGCCGGAGCCGACGCCGCCGGGCGGCGCCGCGCGGGGCGGTGGGCGTAGCCCGCGCAGCGCCATCGGGCTGACCGAGCGGGAGCTTCAGGTGCTGCTGGGGATGGCCGAGGGGAAGAGCAACGCGGAGATCGGGCGGGAGCTGTTCGTGTCGGAGGACACCGTCAAGACCCACGCCCGCCGGCTCTTCCGCAAGCTCGGCGCCCGGGACCGGGCGCACGCCGTCGCGGCGGGCTTCCGCGCCGGCCTGGTCGCCTGACCGATCCGGCGCCGGCCCGTCACTCCTCGGCGGAGTCCTCGGTGCCCTCGGTCAGGGTGTCGTGCACGCCGTCGGCGTAGCCGCGGGCGTAATCCCAGCTGACGTAGTGGTCCGGGTCCGGGTCGTACGCCGGCTCGTGCACCCGGGGCCGGCCCGAGTTGAGCAGGTGGCGCAGGTTGCCGCGGAGCAGGTCCCAGTCGAAGTAGTGCGGTTCGCGGCAGTCCTCGCACTCGATGACGAGACCGCGCACCCCGATCGGCTGGAGCAGCGCCTGGTAGATCTCCAGGTCGGCGAGATCCTCCAGGACGTCCTGCCGCTCGACCTCGGTCAGCGGGTCGAGCGAATCGTCCTCGCGCGGGTCGTGCAGGCCGGCAGCCGGATCGGCCGGGTCGCCGTTGAACGGGTCGATGGGCTCGTCGTGCACCCCCTCACCGTAGTCCCCGCGAGGCCGGAAAGCCCGCCCACGGGCGGTCGCTGTGGCCCCGCCTACCCGGACCCGCCGCTGCCCGGGGCGGCCCAGCTCAATGGGTACGATGAAACGACGCGCCCGCACTGCGGCGTGCCCCGGTGCCCGCGCGCGCCGCCTCGCCGAAGCCCGTCCGAACCGCTCAGGGGAGCAATCGTGGAGAATTCGCCCAGCACCGACCTTCCTGCCGGCCTCAACGGCGGCGAGCTGGGCGGTCATCTGCCCGAGCTGCCGGCCGGCTCGGCGCGGGTGGTGCCGCTCGGGCTGACCTTCGACGACGTGCTCCTCCAGCCGGGCGAGTCGGACGTCGTCCCGAGCCGGGTCAACACCCGTACCAAGCTCACCCGCAGCATCGAGCTGGACATCCCGCTGCTGTCCAGCGCGATGGACACCGTCACCGAGGCGCGGATGGCGATCGCCATGGCCCGCCAGGGCGGCATCGGCGTGCTGCACCGCAACCTCTCCGTCGAGGACCAGGCGCTCCAGGTCGACCTGGTGAAGCGCTCCGAGTCGGGCATGATCACCAACCCGGTGACCGCCAGCCCCGACGACACCCTGCGCGAGGTCGACGCGCTCTGCGGCCGCTACCGCATCTCCGGTGTTCCGCTGGTCGACGGTCAGGGCCAGCTCGTCGGCATCGTCACCAACCGCGACATGCGCTTCGTCTCCGACCCGGCCACCCCGGTCCGGGAGATCATGACCCACACCCCGCTGATCACCGCTCCGGTCGGGGTGAGCAAGGACGAGGCGCTGTCGCTGCTCCGCCAGCACAAGGTGGAGAAGCTGCCGATCGTCGACGAGACCGGCAAGCTGCGCGGGCTGATCACGGTCAAGGACTTCACCAAGAGCGAGCAGTACCCGAACGCCACCAAGGACCCGGCCGGCCGGCTCCGGGTGGCCGCCGCGATCGGCGTGGGCGAGGACTCGTACAAGCGGGCCCGGACGCTGGTCGACGCGGGCGTCGACGTGCTGATCGTGGACACCGCGCACGGCCACCAGCGGGCCGTGCTGGAGATGGTCGCCCGGCTCAAGAAGGACGTGGCCATCGACATCGTCGGCGGCAACGTCGCCACCTACGCCGGGGCGAAGGCGCTGGTCGACGCGGGTGCGGACGGCGTCAAGGTGGGCGTCGGCCCGGGCGCCATCTGCACCACCCGGATCGTCGCCGGGGTCGGCGTACCGCAGATCACGGCGATCATGGAGGCCGCCCGGGCGGCCCGCCCGGCCGGCGTGCCGGTGATCGGCGACGGCGGTATCCAGTACTCGGGCGACATCGCCAAGGCCCTGGTGGCCGGCGCCGACACGGTGATGCTCGGCGGCCTGCTGGCCGGCTGCGAGGAGAGCCCGGGCGAGCTGCTCTTCATCAACGGCAAGCAGTACAAGGCCTACCGGGGGATGGGCTCGCTCGGTGCGATGCAGTCCCGCGGCCAGGCCAAGTCGTACTCCAAGGACCGCTACTTCCAGCAGGATGTGACCAGCGACGAGAAGCTGGTCCCGGAGGGCGTCGAGGGCCAGGTGCCGTACCGCGGTCCGCTGGCCCAGGTCGCCCACCAGCTCGTCGGCGGACTGCGGCTGGCGATGGGCTACTCCGGCGCCGAGAGCATCCCCGAGCTGCACCAGCGCGGCCAGCTGATCCGGATCACCGCGGCCGGGCTCAAGGAGAGCCACCCGCACGACATCCAGATGACCGTCGAGGCGCCCAACTACCACACCCGCTGACTCCCCCATCACCCCCGAAGACACCTGGAGTGACCCATGCGTGACGTGGTCGAGATCGGGCTGGGCAAGACCGCGCAGCGCGGTTACCACCTGGACGACATCGCGATCGTGCCGAGCCGCCGCACCCGGGACGTCGACGACGTCTCGACCGCGTGGCAGCTCGACGCGTACCAGTTCGGCATCCCGTGCGTCGGGCACCCGTCCGACGCCACCATGAGCCCCTCCTCGGCGGTGCGGCTCGGCCAGCTCGGCGGTCTCGGCGTGCTGAACGTCGAGGGCCTCTGGACCCGGTACGAGAACCCGACCAAGATCCTGGAGGAGCTGGCCGGCCTGGACGAGGAGGCCCGGGCCACCAAGCGCCTCCAGGAGGTGTACGCGGAGCCGATCCGCCCCGACCTGATCGCCGAGCGGGTCCGCGAGCTGCGGGCCGGCGGCGGCACGGTGGCCGTCCGGGTCTCCCCGCAGCACACCCTCGCGCTCGCCCCGGTGATCCTCGACGCCGGCGTGGACATCCTGGTCATCCAGGGCACCATCGTCTCCGCCGAGCACGTCTCCACCACCGACGAGCCGCTGAACCTCAAGGAGTTCATCGCCGACCTCGACCTGCCGGTCATCGTCGGCGGCTGCACCGACTACAAGACCGCGCTGCACCTGATGCGGACCGGCGCGGCCGGCGTCATCGTCGGCATCGGCGGCGACGACTGGTCGACCACCGAGTCGGTGCTCGGCATCCGGGTACCGATGGCCACCGCCATCGCCGACGCCGCCGCGGCCCGCCGCGACTACCTGGACGAGACCGGCGGCCGGTACGTGCACCTGATCGCCGACGGTGACATGCAGACCTCCGGCGACATCGCCAAGGCGCTCGGCTGCGGCGCCGACGCGGTGATGCTCGGCGAGCCGCTCTCGCTGTGCGAGGAGGCCCCGGCCGGCGGCGCCTGGTGGCACTCGGCGGCCAGCCACCCGTCGCTGCCGCGCGGCGCGTTCGAGGTGGCCGGCGAGCCGCTCGGCTCGATGGAGAAGCTGCTCTTCGGCCCCGCCGACGAGCCCGACGGTCAGCTCAACCTCTTCGGCGGCCTGCGCCGGGCGATGGCCAAGTGCGGCTACCGCGACCTCAAGGAGTTCCAGAAGGTCGGCCTGGTCCTCGACCGCTGACCGGAGGCGGACGCCGACGACGGCGCGGGTGCGGATTCCGTCCCACCCGCGCCGTCGCGCGTTCTAGGCTCGGCGGGTGACGCGGGGGTGGGGCTGGCCGGCGCTGGTGCTGGCCGTCGCCCTGCTGGTCGGCGGGTGCACCGGTCACGACGGCCGGTTCCGGCCGGGGGCGCCCGACGCCGGCGACCCGTACGTGCCGGGAGCCGGCAACGGCGGCTACGACGTCGACCACTACGCGCTGCGCCTGCGCTACGACCCGGCCGACGACCGGCTCACCGGCCAGGCCACCGTCACCGCGACCGCCACCAGCGGCCTGTCCCGGTTCCACCTCGACCTGGCCGGCCTCACCGTCGACCGGGTACGCGTCGACGGCGCCCCGGCGAAGCACCGGCGCGACGGTAACGAGCTGGTCGTCACCCCGGCCCGCGGCCTGCCGGCCGGGAAACGGTTCACCGTCGAGGTCGGCTACGGCGGGGTGCCGCAGCCGCTGCCCAACGGGGAGCTCGGCGACGGCGGCTTCCACGCCACCGCGGACGGGGCGATCGCGCTCGGCCAGCCGGAGTCGGCGAGCACCTGGTTCCCGGTCAACGACCACCCCTCCGACAAGGCCACGTACGACCTGGCGGTGACCGTTCCCGACGGGCTCGCCGCGTTGTCCAACGGCGTGCCGCAGGGGCGGTCCGGTCAGGACGGTTGGACCACCTGGCGCTGGGCCGAGGCGTCCCCGATGGCCAGTTACCTGACCACCCTGGTGATCGGGAACTACCGGGTCGCCACCGGCACCCACGCCGGCAGGCCGATGGTCACCGCGGTCGCCGCCGGGCTGCCCGCGAACGGGCCGGCCGCCGCGTCGGTGGCCCGCACCGGCGAGGTCGCGGACTTCCTGGCCGGCCGGTTCGGGCCGTACCCGTTCGACGCGTACGGCGGGATCGTGGTCGCGGACGAGCGGATCCGGTACGCACTGGAGACCCAGACCCGGCCGGTCTACGGGCCGGGCTTCTTCCGGGGGGAGGAGCCGAACACCGAGGTGGTCGCGCACGAGCTGGCCCACCAGTGGTTCGGCGACAGCGTGTCGCTGGCCAGGTGGCAGGACATCTGGCTCAACGAGGGCTTCGCCACGTACGCGGAATGGCTCTGGACCGAGCACGACGGTGGCCGCAGCGTCGCGGAGTCCTTCACCGCCGCCTACGCGGCCACCGACTGGACGAAACCCTCGCTGGACCCGGGCCGGGCGGCGTTGTTCGGCGACCCGGTCTACCGGCGCGGCGCGCTCGCCGTGCACGCGCTGCGCCGGGCGGTCGGCGACGAGACGTTCTTCCGGATCCTGCGCGGCTGGCTGGCCGAGCGGCGGGACGGCACCGCCACCACCGCGGACTTCGCCCGGTACGCCGAGCGGGTGGCCGGCCGTCCGCTGCGCCCGCTCCTCGACGCCTGGCTGGCGGGCGTGACCGCGCCGGCCCTGCCGTGACGCGCGCGTGACCGTCGGTCGGTAGGCTGCCGCGGGCGGAGCGGCCCGGGGCGGGTCGGCTCGCGCGCCCGGGGAGGGATCGAGACGATGGCGCTGGCGCGGCGGGGTGCACGACGACGACTCGGGCTGCTGGTCACCGGCGCGCTGCTGCTCGGCGGCTGCGGGTCGACCGACGCCGGATCGGCCGACCCGACGTCGGCCGCGCCGACGCCGAGCGCCTCCCGGAGCGTCGGGCCCGGCGCGGCGGGCGCCGGCGATCCCTACTTCCCGAGCTACGGCAACGGCGGGTACGACGTCCTCCACTACACCGTGAAAGTCCGCTACGACCCGGCGAGCGACCGGCTGAGCGGCACCACCACGCTGCGGGCCACCGCCACCGCCAACCTCTCCGCGTTCAACCTCGACCTGGCCGGGCTGACCGTCCGCTCGGTCACCGTGGACGGGGTGACGGCCCGGCACGCGCGCGCCGACGACGAGCTGGTCATCACCCCGGCCACCGCGCTGACCTCCGGGAACGGCTTCGTCGCGGAGATCCGGTACGACGGCGTGCCGGCCGCCCTGCGCAACGACGTGATCGGCGACGGCGGGTGGCTGCACACCTCCGACGGGGCCGTCGCGCTGGGCCAGCCGGAGTCGGCGAGCACCTGGTACCCGGTCAACGACCACCCCTCCGACAAGGCCACCTACGACATCGAGATCACGGTGCCGAAGGAGTTCACCGCGGTCAGCAACGGCGTCCCGAAGGGACGGACGGTGCGCGGTGACTGGGCCACCTTCGCCTGGTCCGAGGGCGCGCCGATGGCCAGCTACCTCACCACCGTGGTGATCGGGAAGTTCCGGGTCACCACCGGTACGCACAAGGGACGGCCGGTGTACAGCGCGGTCACCACGAAGGTGGCCGACGGCGCCCCGGACCGGTCGGTGGCCTGGACCGTCGAGGTCGCCGACTACCTGGAGAGCGTCTTCGGGCCGTACCCGTTCGACGCGTACGGCGGGGTGGTGGTGGCCGACGACCGGATCCGGTACGCGCTGGAGACGCAGAGCCGCCCGGTCTACTCGGCCGGGTTCTTCCGGCAGGGCGACAACACCGGGGTGGTCGCGCACGAGCTGGCCCACCAGTGGTTCGGCGACAGCGTGTCGCTGGCCCGGTGGCAGGACATCTGGCTGAACGAGGGGCTGGCGACGTACGCCGAGTGGCTCTGGGCCGAGCACACCGGCTCCTCGACGGTGCAGCACACCTTCGAGCAGAAGTACGCGACGGCGTCCGGGCAGGTCTGGCGTACCCCGCCGGGCCGGCCCGGGGTGGCGAACCTGTTCGGCCGGTCGGTCTACGACCGCGGCGGGATGACCGTGCACGCGCTCCGGGTGGCCGTGGGCGACACCGCCTTCTTCACCATCCTGCGCACTTGGGCGGCGGAGAAGAAGAACGGCAACGGCACCACGGCCGAGTTCGTCGCGCTCGCCGAGCGGGTCTCGCACAAGAAGCTCGACAAGCTCTTCGACGCCTGGCTCTACGGCACCGAGCGCCCCGCTGAGCCGAAACCCCTCTGAGTCACGTCCTGACCTTGAGCGACGGGTGCCCGGCGAGGAACGCGTCGGGCTTACCGGCGCGCAGCGCGGCGAGGAACTGACGGCCCACCGGCTTCAGCTGCTCGCCCCGGTACGATCCGCCGCTACCCACCGCGTCGCCGGGGAGCCCGACCAGGACGAAGCCGGTCGCCGGCACCCCGCCGAGGGCGTACGCGAAGTCGACCAGGCGGCGTCCGCCGCCGACGTAGACCAGGGTCCGGCCGAGCCCGGCGACCACCTGCTGGACCCGGTCCGGGTCCCGGGCCAGCCCCTGGTCGAGGATCTTCCGGGCCAGGGCGCGGATGAGCTGCTGCTGGTGCCGCTGCCGGGTGTAGTCGCCGCCGGCGGTGTACCGCTGCCGGGCGTAGTCCAGCGCCTGCCAGCCGGTCAGGTGCCGGTTGCCCGGCTGGTAGACCATCTGCGGCCCCACGTAGGTGCCGCCGACCCGGTCCCGGTAGCGCCCGTCGGGCCGGCGGTGGATCGAGGCGACCCGCTGGTCGACGTAGAGATCGACCCCGCCGAGGGTGTCCACCAGCTTGTCGAAGCCGCCGAAGGTGATCACCGCGCCGGCGTCGATGCGCAGGCCGGTGTACCGGCTGACCGTGCTGCGCAGCAGCTCGTACCCCTGGGCGGTGCTGGGGTGCAGCTTGTCGCCCGGGACCCGGCTGCCGTAGCTCATCGCGTGGGTGAGCTTGGTCCGGCCGCCGGGGTACCCGGCCTTCGGGTAGGGCGGGATGTCGACGACCAGGTCGCGGGGGAGCGAGAAGAGGTACGCCCGGTCCAGTCCGGCCGGCACGTGCAGGACCAGTACCGAGTCGGCGTGCGGCTCCCAGCCCGGCACGCTGACCCGGGTGTCCACCCCCACCAGCAGCAGGTTGAGCGGGCCCTTGAGGTCGGCGCCGGGGGGCGGAGTAGGGCTGGCCGGGCTGGCCGGGGCCGGTGGCGTCGACGGGAGGGCCGACGGGCTCGGGGTGGCGGAGCCGGCGACCGGGCCGGGTGCCGGTCGGGCGACCAGCCGGGCGACCACCACCGCACCGGCCGCGACCACCAGCACGGCCACCAGCGCCGCCAGTCCGAGCATCCACCGTCGTCGCATCGGTTCTCCTTCCGCCCGTACCCACTCGACGCGCGAGGCGTGCCGCCGGTTGCAGCGCTGGGAATCCGGCTCATCGAGCGCTCTGCATGATCTGCGAAAAACTCTTGCTGGCGCTATAGCTACCCGTCGGTAATGATGCGTTCATGCGGTACGACGTGGTGGTCATCGGTTCCGGCTTCGGTGGCAGCGTCACCGCGCTCCGGCTCGCCGAGAAGGGGTACTCGGTCGGTGTCCTGGAGGCCGGCCGGCGCTTCGCCGACGACGAGTTCCCAGAGACCTCCTGGCGGGCCCGGCGGTTCCTCTGGGCCCCGAAGCTCGGCTGCTACGGCCTGCAACGGATCACCCTGCTCCGCTCGGCCGACCGGAAGGCCGGCGGTGGTGTGCTGGTGCTCTCCGGCGCCGGGGTGGGTGGGGGCTCGCTGGTCTACGCGAACACGCTCTACGAACCGCTCGACGCCTTCTACACCGACCCGCAGTGGCGGGACATCACCGACTGGCGCGACGAGCTGGCCCGCCACTACGACCAGGCCAAGCGGATGCTCGGGGTCACCACGTACCCGATCCACACCGGCGCGGACCGGGCGATGCGGGCGGTGGCCGAGCGGATGGGGGTCGGGCACACCTTCCACGCCACCCCGGTCGGCGTTCACATCGGCCGGCCGGGCGAGCGGGTCGCCGACCCGTACTTCGGTGGCGCCGGGCCGGAGCGGACCGGCTGCAACCACTGCGGCGCGTGCATGACCGGCTGCCGGCACGGCGCCAAGAACACCCTGGTCAAGAACTACCTCTGGCTGGCCGAGCGGCTGGGTGTCCAGGTCCACCCGCTGACCACGGTGACCGCGGTCCGGCCGGCGGCCGGCGGGTACGACGTGCACACCGAGCGCACCGGCGCCTGGCTGCGCAGGCGCCGCCAGGTGATCCACGCCGACCAGGTGGTCTTCGCCGCGGGCGCGCTCGGCACCCAGCGGCTGCTGCACGAGATGCGGGCCACCGGTGCGCTGCCCGGGCTCTCGCCCCGGCTCGGCGAGCTGACCCGGACCAACTCGGAGGCGATCCTCGGCGCCTCGGTCGGGCCCCGGCAGGCCCGGGAGCGCGGGCTCGACTTCACCGAGGGGGTGGCGATCACCAGCTCGTTCCACCCCGACCCGCAGACCCACATCGAGCCGGTCCGGTACGGCAAGGGCTCCAACGCGATGGGCCTGCTCCAGTCGCTGCTGGTCGACGGCGGCCCGCGCCGGGTCCGACGCTGGCTGGGCAGCATCGTCACCCAGCCCGGCCTGGCCGCCCGGATGCTGTCGGTCCGCAACTGGTCGGAGCGCACCGTGATCGCCCTGGTCATGCAGTCGGTGGACAACTCGCTTACCACCCGGCTGCGGCGCGGCCCGTTCGGCCGGCGGTTGGTCTCCGGCCCCGGGCACGGGGCGCCCAACCCGACCTGGATCCCCACCGGCAACCAGGCGGTCCGGCTGCTCGCCGAGGAGATCGACGGCACGCCCGGTGGCGCGCTGACCGAGCCGTTCAACATCCCGATGACCGCGCACATCCTCGGCGGCGCGGCGATCGGCGACACCCCCGAGCGCGGTGTGATCGACCCGTACCACCGGGTCTACGGCCACCCGGGCCTGCACGTGGTGGACGGGGCGGCGGTCTCGGCGAACCTGGGGGTCAACCCGTCGCTGACCATCACCGCCCAGGCCGAGCGGGCGATGTCGTTCTGGCCCAACAAGGGCGAGGAGGACTCCCGGCCGCCGCTGGGTTCGGCGTACCGGCGGCTCCAGCCGGTCCCGCCCCGGGACCCGGCCGTCCCGGCGCACGCTCCCGCCGCGCTGCGTCCCTGAGCCGAGCGGACCCGGCTGCCGGGAGGCGGCGCGCGACACACCGGGGCGCGGCCCGGGGAGAGGGTGACTGTCGGTAGGCTTTCTGCACATGAGCACGCCTCGCCCCGTCCTCGTGGTGGACTTCGGAGCCCAGTACGCCCAGCTCATCGCGCGCCGGGTGCGCGAGGCGAAGGTCTACTCGGAGATCGTCCCGCATTCCATGCCGGTGTCCGAGATGCTGGCCAGGAACCCGGCCGCGATCATCCTGTCCGGCGGTCCGTCCAGCGTCTACGCGCCGGGCGCCCCGCAGATCGACGCCGGGATGTTCGACGCCGGCGTGCCGGTCTTCGGCATCTGCTACGGCTTCCAGGCGATGGCCCAGGCCCTCGGCGGCACGGTGGCGCAGACCGGCAACCGGGAGTACGGCGGCACCCCGCTGCACCCCCGCCCGGAGGCCGGCGTGCTGCTCCGCGACCTCCCGGACGATCTGCCGGTCTGGATGAGCCACGGCGACTGCGTCACCGAGGCCCCGGTCGGCTTCACGGTCACCGCGGCGTCGGCGGGCGCGCCGGTCGCCGCGTTCGAGGACCTGACCGGCCGCCGGGCCGGCGTGCAGTTCCACCCCGAGGTCGGGCACACCGCGCACGGCCAGGAGATGCTCACCCGCTTCCTCTACGACATCGCCCGGGTCGAGCCCACCTGGACGTCCGAGAACATCATCGACGAGCAGGTGGCCCGGATCCGGGAGCAGGTCGGCGACAAGGAGGTCATCTGCGGCCTCTCCGGCGGGGTCGACTCCGCGGTCGCCGCGGCGCTGGTGCACAAGGCCGTCGGCGACCAGCTCACCTGTGTCTTCGTCGACCACGGCCTGCTGCGGGCCGGCGAGGCCGAGCAGGTGGAGAAGGACTATGTCGCCGCCACCGGCATCAAGCTCAAGGTGGTCGACGCCCGGGAGCGGTTCCTCGGGGCCCTCGCGGGGGTGACCGACCCGGAGCAGAAGCGCAAGATCATCGGTCGGGAGTTCATCCGGGTCTTCGAGGCGGCCGCCCGCGAGATCGCCGCGCACGGCGACGTCGAGTTCCTGGTGCAGGGCACCCTCTACCCGGACGTGGTGGAGTCCGGCGGCGGCACCGGCACCGCCAACATCAAGAGCCACCACAACGTCGGCGGCCTGCCGGAGGACCTGAAGTTCGCCCTGGTGGAGCCGCTGCGCACGCTCTTCAAGGACGAGGTGCGCACGATCGGCCTGCAGCTCGGCCTGCCGGAGGCGATGGTCTGGCGGCACCCGTTCCCCGGGCCGGGTCTGGCCATCCGGATCATCGGCGCGGTCGACGAGGAGCGGCTGGCGGTGCTCCGCAAGGCCGACCTGATCGCCCGGCAGGAGCTCAGCGCCGCCGGCCTGGACCGGGGCGTCTGGCAGTTCCCGGTGGTGCTGCTGGCCGACGTGCGCAGCGTCGGCGTGCAGGGTGACGGGCGCAGCTACGGGCATCCCGTGGTGCTGCGCCCGGTCTCCAGCGAGGACGCGATGACCGCCGACTGGTCACGGCTGCCGTACGAGGTGGTGGCCCGGATCTCCACCCGGATCACCAACGAGGTCGCCGAGGTCAACCGGGTGGTCCTGGACGTGACCAGCAAGCCGCCGGGCACCATCGAGTGGGAGTGAGCCCGGCTCACGCCGCGGGCGGCGTCGGCGGCTGAGGCGCCGGCCGGGTCTCCGGCTCCGGCGTCGGCCACGGCGCCTCGGCCGGCTGCGGTGCCGGTCCGGCGGCCGGCGCG
>NZ_JBSGJR010000174.1:0-11467 GCF_053605645.1 Micromonospora sp. NPDC003776 | reverse complement strand
CCTCGCGGAGCCGGTCGGCCAGCGCGCAGAGGTGCTTGGTGGCGGCCGGCAGGTCACCAAGGCTCCGCCGCCGTACCGGCCCCGGCGGCGACCGGCGCGAAACCCTCGGCCAAGCCGAGCGCGAGCGGCAGCCGGAGCGCGGGCGCCAAGCCCACCGGGACCACGGCCGCGCCGAAGACCACCACCGCCGCGCCGAAGCCGGCGACCCGGACCCTGTACGGCCCCACGGTGAGCTACCGGTACGGCTCGCTCCGGGTGCAGATCACCGTCTCCGGCACGAAGATCGTCAACGCGACCGCGACCGGGATGCCGAGCAGCGGTGAGTCCGGTCGCAAGAGCGACGACGTGCAGGCCGCCTACAGCGGCACCTCCGGCCAGGTGGTGCAGAAGCAGAGCGCCAACCTGAACACCGTCTCCGACGCCACCTACACCAGCGACGCCTACCGGCAGTCGTTGCAGAACGCGATCAGCCAGATCTGAGGTGGCGGCGTCCACGCGACCCGGGCTCACCCGGGTGGAGCACGTGATGGGTACGGCGATCAGCCTCGACCTCGCCGACGACCTGCCGCCCGCGCGCCTGGCCGAGCTGGCCGACCGGACCTTCGACTGGCTGCGCGAGGTCGACGCCCGGTTCAGCACCTACCGCGACGACAGCGAGGTGTGCCGGCTGGACCGGGGCGTGCTGCGGCTCGCCGACGCCTCCGCCGACCTGCGACTGGTGCTGGAACGCTGCGCCGACCTGTGGGCCGCCACGGACGGCTGGTTCGACGCGTACGCCACCGGCCGGCTCGACCCGTCCGGCTACGTGAAGGGCTGGTCCGCGCAGGTCGCCTCGGACCGGCTGGTCGACGCGGGCGCGCCGAACCACTGCCTCAACGCCGGCGGCGACGTGGTCGTCCGCGGGCTCGCCCCGACCGGGGAGCCGTGGCGGATCGGGGTACGCCATCCCGACGACTGGTCGTCGGTCTGCCTGGTGCTCGCCGGCACCGACCTCGCCGTCGCCACCTCCGGGGTGCACCACCGCGGCCACCACGTGATCGACCCGCGGCGGGGCGAGCCGGCGCGCGGGCTGCGGCTGGTCACCGTGGTGGGACCGGACCTGGGCCACGCCGACGCGTACGCCACCGCCGCGTTGGCCATGGGGGAGTCCGGGATCGGCTGGCTCGATCGCCTCGACGGCCACCTGCACGCGGTGATCACCGACGACAACCGCCTGCTGCACTCCACCCGGCTGCCGCTGGTCGACTGAACCCGGCATCCCGGACTGTTTCCGGCCGCCTCTGGGTGTGTTGATCGACTCGGGGTGCGGCATTCCGGCCCCTCCGGTCGCCGGTAAGGCCCGACCTGTCGCAACCCGCCCGCGCTGCCGCAGCGGGCCCGTGCGGCGCGGCGCGGGGCGGGGCGGCGGGGGCGGCGCTCAGCGGAGGGGGCGGTGGAGGATGGCGGGGCGGGAGCCGGTGGGGCGGGGACGGCCGGGCCGGCTGCCCGCGGGGCGGGTGCCGCCCCAGCGGTGCGGGCGGCGGTGGTGCCGTGAAGGTTCGGTGCCGCCGGTGTGGCGGGCCGCGTCGTCCGTGGACATGATCAACCCCCGCTCTGGCGCGTGCGCGCCGTCACCGGTTCAACGAGTGCGCCCGGGGACAGGACGCTGTCCGGGAGCCGTCGGTCACCCGCCGCGCCGGGGGAGCGGGAGCTGGCCGGGGAGCAGGTCGGAGATGAGCGTGACGCCGGCCGACCGTAACGCCTCGATCAGCGCGTTCTGTACCAGGTACGAGTCGGGGAGCTGCCAGCGCGCCTGTTCCGGGGCGACCGCCCAGCGGACCGTCCCCTCCGGCAGCCGGGTCGGCGGCGCCGCGATCCACGAGCCGGGGCCGTGCCGGACCACGTGGAAGCAGTGCTCCAGCTCCGGCCGGAGCGGGTCGCCCGGGCGGACCAGGAACATCCAGCGGCCGGTCGGGGTGACCAGCACCGGCCCGCGTACCCCGAAGCCGGCCGGGTGCGTGGCGATCGCGTCCAGCACCCGCCGGCCGAGGTGGGCGGCGACCTCCAGCACGTCGAACGCGCGCCCCGTGGGCAGCAGCACCCCGTGTGGGCGGTCCCGCCACCAGGTGGCCACCCGGGCCGGGTCGGCGCTCGCCGCCTGCTCCCAGTTCTCCAGCGCCGGGTGGCAGCCGACGGTGGGGCAGCCGGCCCGCCCGCAGACGAAGCGGCGGTTCGCCAGGCAGGCGCCCGGGGTCACGTCCCAGCCGTGCAGCGCGTACCGGACGGCGACCCGGCGCAGCCGGACGCGTTCCAAAGGAGACAGGTGAGCCACGCGCGGTCCGACATTCCCCCACATGAGTGCCTCATCCCCTCTTTGTCCTGATTGGACACTCCGATGTAACACGTCGAACGCCGTCACTGCTGAATTTGACAGTCGTTGAGCTGACGAACGGCTGATGCAACTTGCACGGAAACTACGAGGAATGGCCGGATGGCCGACGTACAGACTGTGCGACCAGCGAAAACCTGAATACCGACGGACCGTTGCGATGGTCGACCGGGGGAGATCAGCCGGACGCGGGCAGGGGGAGGGATGGAGAGATGGATGATTTGCCCATAGGCCGTCGGGTGGCGTACTGGCGCAGCCGGCGCAAGATGTCCCAACAGGTCTTCGCCGACCGCCTCGGCAAGTCCAAGAGCTGGGTGGACAAGGTCGAGCGCGGCGTCCGGCGGCTGGACAAGTTCTCCGTCGTCTACGAGATCGCCGACATCCTCCAGGTCGACGTGCAACTGCTGCTCGGCAAGGACCCGGAACGGCGTACCGACGCCCTCAACTGCATCGACCAGGTCGAGGTTGAGGAGATCCGGGCCGCGCTCGAGCGGTACGACTCGATGAGCGCCTACTTCGACGCGGCGCCCTACCCGCCGCCGCTGGCCGACATGCGCAAGGCGGTCAACCACGCCTGGCTCACCTACCAGTACGGCCGTTACGGCATGCTCACCCGCGCCCTGCCCAAGCTGCTGCGCGACGCCCAGGCCGCCGACGCCGGCCACGGTGGCGACCAGGCCCGGGAGGCCGCCCACCTGCTCGGGCAGGCCTATCAGATCGCCTCCTCGGTGCTGCGCAAGCTCGGCGAGTGCGACCTGGCCTGGCTGGCCGCCGACCGCTCGATGGCGGTCGCCCAGCGGGCCGACGACCCGCTGCTCGCCGGCATCGCCACCACCCGGGTCTGCAACGCCCTCGTCGCCATGGGCCGCCCCCGCCCGGCGCTCGAGCTCAACGTCCGGATCGCCAACCGGCTCGCCCCCGGCGGCGGCAACGACGCCAGCCCGGAACGCCTCTCCGTGTACGGCATGCTGCTGCTGCAGGGCGCGATGGCCGCCGCCCGGATCGGCGACTCCGCCACCGTCGGCGACCTGCTCTCCGGCGCGGAGGAGGCGGCCACCCTGCTCGGCGGCGACCAGAACCACTACTGGACCTCCTTCGGCCCGACCAACCTGCTGCTGCACCGGGCCGCCGCGGCGGTGGAGCTGGGCGACGGCGGCCGGGCCGTGGAGACCCACCACGGCATCGCCGAACCGTCGTTCAACGCCCTCCTGCCCGAGCGCCGCGCGCACCACCTGCTCGACCTGGCCCGCGGGTACGCCCAGATCGGTGACGTGGCCAACGCCGGCGAAATGCTGCTGCGCGGCGACCGGCTGGCGCCGTCCGAGATCCGCTGCCGGCCGATCGCCCATGAGGTGATGTCGGACGTGCTCCGTCGCACACGGGGTACGCCGCCTCCGCCGATCGCGGAGTTGGCTGAGCACATGGGAGTCGGAGTATGAGCGAGCGCAGCACGGGTCCGGTCGGATGAACCCTCCGCAGACCACCGACGGGCGCCCGCCGGTGCTCTACGTCATCGCCTGCGGTTCGCCGCTGGCCCGGAACGTCGTCCGGCTGGTCGACCTCGCCCAGCGGGACGGCTGGGACGTCTGCGTCGTGACCACGCCGGACGGCGCGAAGTTCGTGGACCGCGCCGCGCTGGCCCGGCAGACCGGTCATCCGGTGCGCACCCACTACAAGAACCCGGGCGACCTGGACGTCCTGCCCGCGGCGGACGCCATGCTGGTCTGCCCGGCGACGGTCAACACGGTCAACAAGTGGGCGGCCGGCATCACCGACACCCTCGCCCTGGGCCTGCTGGTCGAGGCCCAGGGGCTCGGGGTGCCGATCGCGGCCGTCCCCTACACCAACACCGCGATGGCCGCGCACCCCGCGTTCCGCGCCGGCCTGGCCCGGCTGCGCGAGTGGGGCGTCCAGGTGGTCTTCGGCGACCACGTCGTGCCGCTGCACCCGCCGGGCACCGGTGAGCAGCACCTGGACGCCTTCCCGTGGGCGGTCGGCCTGGCCGCGCTGCGCGGCGCCCGGCGCCCGGTCGCCCCGGTCGGCTGAGGTGCGAGGAGGGGCCCCTTGTCCTCGCATTCCGCGGTACAAGGGGCCCCTCCGCACCGCTGTGGGCGTGGCGGGCGCGCAACGCCGGTAAGCTGGCCGGCCGTGAGCACAACCGGATCCCCGCCCACGGTCGCCGACGTGGTGGCCGCGCTGGACCGCCGCTACCCGCCCGGCTGGGCCGAGGAGTGGGACCGGGTCGGCCTGGTGCTCGGCGAGCCCGCCGCCGGCGTACGCCGCGTCGCCTGCGTGGTCGACGTGGTCCCGGAGACGGTGGAGGAGGCGCTCGCCGCCGGGGCCGACATGATCGTCGCCCACCACCCGCTGCTGCTGCGCGGCGTCTCGTCGGTCGCCGCGACGACGTACAAGGGGCGGATCGTCCACCGGTTGATCAAGGCGGACGTCGCGCTGTACGTGGCGCACACCAACGCCGACGTGGCCGACCCCGGCGTCTCCGACGCCCTCGCCGCCCGGTTCGGGCTGACCGGGCTGCGCCCGCTGCACCGGCCGCGCCCCGGCTCCCCGGCGGACGGCCCCGGGCGGGGCATCGGCCGGATCGGCGAGCTGCCCACCCCGATGACCCTCGCCGAGCTGACCCGGCGCGCCGCCGCCGTGCTCCCTGTCACCGCCTGGGGAGTTCGCGCCGCCGGGGATCCCGGGCGTATGGTTCGTACCCTCGCGGTCAGCGGTGGCTCGGGGGACAGCTTCCTCGCCGAGGCGACCGCCGCCGGGGTGGACGCGTTCCTCACCGCCGACCTGCGCCACCACCCCGCCGGTGAGCACCTCGCCGCCGGCGGCCCGGCCCTGCTGGACGCCGCCCACTGGGCGACCGAACGCCCCTGGCTGGACGACCTGGCCGCCCAGCTGCGGGACGAGCTGGGCGTCGAGACAGTGGTGTCCGACCTGGACACCGACCCGTGGACCGTGCACGCCGCCGCACCCCGACCGGACGACAAGGAGCCCCGACCGTGAAGGCTGACCCGAAGGTGCAGCGCCGTCTGCTCGATCTGCAGGCGATCGACACCGCCCTCGCCCAGCTCGCCCACCGGCGCCGCACGCTGCCGGAGCTGGCCGAGCTGGAGGCCCTCGCCCGGGAGCTCTCCGCGCTGGAGGACGAGCGGGTCCGCGCCCAGGTGGCCGTCGACGACCTGGACCGGGACATCGCGCGGCTGGAGAAGGACATCGACCAGGTGCGCGCCCGCAAGAGCAAGGACGAGGCCCGGCTGGCCGCCGGCAGCGGCCCGGCCCGGGAGCTGGAGGCGCTCCAGCACGAGCTGGTCTCGCTCAACCGCCGGCAGGGCGACCTGGAGGACGCCGAGCTGGAGCTGATGGAGCAGCGGGAGACCGCGCAGGGCGTGCTCGACGGCGTGGAGCGGCGGATCGCCGAGGCCCGCGACCGGCGGGCCGCCGCCGAGCAGCGCCGCACGGAGAGCCTGGCGGAGATCGGCAAGGAGGAGGAGTTCAAGCGCAGCGCCCGGCAGCCGCTCGCCGGCGACCTCCCGAGCGACCTGGTCGCCCTCTACGACCGGATCCGTACGGACACCGGCCTCGGCGCGGCGCTGCTCACCGGCGCCCGCTGCGGCGGCTGCCGGCTGGAACTCTCCGGCGCCGACCTGGCCCGGATCCGCAAGGCCGCCCCGGACGACGTGGTCCGCTGCGAGGAGTGCCGGCGGATCATGGTCCGGACGAGCGAGTCGGGGCTGTAGCCGTCGTGGCGGTGCGTGCGGTCGTGGTGGAGGCCGACGGCGGTTCCCGGGGTAACCCGGGGCCGGCCGGTTACGGCGCGGTGGTCCGGGACCCGGAGACCGGCGAGGTGCTGGCCGAGCGCTCCGAGGCGATCGGCACCACCACCAACAACGTGGCCGAATATCGCGGCCTGATCGCCGGGCTGGAGGCCGCCGCCGAGCTGGGCGCGGCCGAGGTCGAGGCGCGGATGGACTCGAAGCTGGTGGTCGAGCAGATGTGCGGCCGCTGGCAGATCAAGCACCCTGGGCTGCGGCCGCTCGCCGCGCAGGCGGCCGGCCTGGTGGGCCGGTTCGACAGCGTCCGGTTCAGCTGGGTGCCCCGGGAGCGCAACAAGCACGCGGACGCGCTGGCCAACGCCGCGATGGACGCCGCCGCGGGCAGGGCTCCGGCCCGCCCGGCGGTGGCGTCGCCGCGGATCGTGGAGCCGCCGCGCGAGGTCGCGGGCCCGGACTCGGCGGCCCGCGCCGCCGCCCGCGAGGTGGCCGCCCGGGCCGCCACCGGCCGGGCCACCGGCACCGACCCGGCCACCACGCCGGCCTCCTGGGAGCCGCGGCCCACCGAGGAGGCCACCCGGCTGATCCTGGTCCGGCACGGGGAGACCGAGCGCACCGTGCAGAAGCGCTACTCGGGCCGCGGTGACGTCCCGCTCACCGACCGGGGACGGGTCCAGGCCGGCGCCACCGCCGCCCGGGTGGCCGCGCTGGCACCGTCCGTCGCGGCCGTGGTCAGCTCGCCGCTGTCCCGGTGTACGGCCACCGCCGAGGCGGTCGCCGCGCTGGTCGGCAACCCGCCGGTACGCACCGACGAGGACCTGATCGAGTGCGACTTCGGGGTCTGGGAGGGGCGCACCTTCGCCGAGGTACGCGAGGGCTGGGCCGGGGAGCTGGACGCCTGGCTGGCCTCCCCGAGGATCGCCCCGCCGGAGGGCGAGTCGTTCGCCGCGGTCGCCGAGCGGACCGGCCGGGCGGTCGAGCGGCTGCACGACGCGTACCCGGGAGAGACCGTCGTGGTGGTCTCCCACGTCTCGCCGATCAAGCTGGTGCTGCGCGACGCCCTGGCCGCCGGCGACGCCTTCCTGCACCGGCTCTACCTGGACACCGCCGGCATCTCGGTGCTGGACCTCTACCCCGACGGTGGCGTCGCGGTCCGCTCGGTCAACGACACCGCCCACCTGACCGGGCTCTGAGCCCCGAGGTCCGGCTCGTCCCGGCGGCCCGCCGAGGATCGCTCCTGTTCAGGCCCCCTCTCGAGCCGATGTCGGCAACGACTCGCCGGGTCGGGTGGTCCGCCCGGCGATCCCGGCGCCCGGACGACCCTCAGGCCTGTTGAGTCGTTCAAGGCATCAGCTCCACAGGCGCCGGCAGGAGGGCCCGGCCGACCGGGCCGCCGCAGGCCCCCGGGACGATGCCGGCCGTTCGGCGCACGCGGGCCGCCGCTCGGCGCATCACCGTCGCCCGCCTGAACGTGACCGCGTTCACAGAGTCGTAGCCTCCGGCCGTCACATGGCAAGTTACGACTTCCCGGAGGTGTGTCACATGGCTGCACCAGAACCGGAGGCGCCGACAACGGCGCGATCCAGGGCGAAGGACCACAGCCCCTGGAACTGGTTGCTCTTCATCCCGATCGTGGTGCCGCTGATCCCGGCCTTCTTCAACGCCGACTCACCCCGGCTGTTCGGTTTCCCGCGCTTCTACTGGCTGCAACTGGCCTGGATCCTGCTCGGCGTCGGTACCACGACGCTCGTCTACCAGCTGACCAAGAGGCGGGGTGACCGGTGATGTGGCGGGACCACCTGACTGAGATCATCGTCTTCACGCTGCTGTTCCTGCTGGTCAGCGCGATGGGCTTCGTGGCGGCCCGGTGGCGGGCGCCGCGCGACATGGCGCACCTGGACGAGTGGGGGCTGGGCGGCCGCAGCTTCGGCGGCTGGATCACCTGGTTCCTGGTCGGCGGTGACCTCTACACGGCGTACACGTTCGTGGCGGTGCCGGCGCTGATCTTCGGCTCCGGTGCGCTCGGGTTCTACGCGGTGCCGTACACGATCGTCATCTACCCGCTGGTGTTCCTGGTGCTGTGCCGGCTCTGGTCGGTCTCCCACCGGCACGGCTTCGTCACCCCGGCGGACTTCGTCCGCAACCGCTTCGACTCGCCGATCCTGGCGCTGCTGGTCGCGATCACCGGCATCGTGGCGACCATGCCGTACATCGCGCTGCAGCTGGTCGGCATCGAGGCGGTGCTCAAGACGATGGGCGTCACCGGGGACAGCGCGCTGGCCCGGCACCTGCCGATCATCATCGCGTTCGCGATCCTGGCGGCCTACACGTACCAGTCCGGGCTGCGCGCGCCCGCGCTGATCGCGTTCGTCAAGGACTCGCTGATCTACATCGTGATCCTGGTGGCGGTCATCTACCTGCCCTACAAGCTCGGTGGCTGGGGGAGCATCTTCGACGCGGCGGACGCGAAGTTCAAGGCGAGTCCGGCGCCGGGCGACGGCATCCTGCTCAACGCCAACAACCAGCTCCAGTACGTCACCCTGGCGTTCGGCTCGGCGCTGGCGCTCTTCCTCTACCCGCACAGCATCACCGGCGTGCTGGCCAGCCGGAACCGGGACGTGATCAAGCGGAACATGTCCGCGCTGCCGGCGTACAGCCTGCTGCTCGGCCTGATCGCGCTGCTCGGGTACATGGCCATCGCGGCCGGCGTGAAGCCGCTGCCCGGCGCCAAGGCCGGCAGCGTCGACGGCAACACGGTGGTGCCGCTGCTCTTCGACAAGCAGTTCCCGGACTGGTTCGCGGGCGTCGCGTACGCGGCCATCGGCATCGGCGCGCTGGTGCCGGCGGCGATCATGTCAATCGCGGCGGCGAACCTGTTCACCCGCAACATCTACAAGGAGTACCTGAAGCGGGACGCCTCCCCGGCGCAGGAGGCGAACGTCTCGAAGATCGCCTCGCTGGTGGTGAAGGTCGGCGCGGTGGCCTGCATCGTCTTCCTCGACCCGCAGTTCTCCATCGACCTGCAGCTCATCGGCGGCGTGATCATCCTGCAGACGCTGCCCGCGGTGGCCCTGGGCCTCTACACCCGCTGGTTCCACCGGACCGCGCTGATCGCCGGCTGGGTGGCCGGCATGGGCCTGGGCATGTGGATGCTCTACCAGATCGCCAACCCGACCACCGGCAAGAAGCACTTCGCCGGGTCGGCCTTCCCGCTCTCCGAGTTCGGCTTCGACACCAAGAAGACGATCTACGTGGGGATCGTGGCGGTGCTGGTGAACCTGGTGGTCGCCGCGCTGCTCACCCTGGTGCTGCGGGCGTCGAAGGTGGCCGACGGGGTGGACGGCACCACTCCCGACGACTACTTCGCCGACGAGGGCGACCCGCGCGTCACCCCGGGTGCCGAGCGCGACGCCGACGCCGCCCCGGAGCCCGTCGCCTGAGTGAAAGGAAGGGCCCCCTGTTAACGCCTCGCGTTGTACAGGGGGCCCTTCGTAACACCGGCGTCGCTGTTCAGCGGGGCCGGTTGCGCGCGTCCAGGGCCTCGTTCAGGCGGTGCAGCAGGTCGGCGAGGGTGTCCCGGTCGTCGGCGGACCAGTTCCCGAGGATGTCGCCGTAGAGCCGGGTGCGGGCGGCCTGCACGGCGGCCATCCGTTGCAGGCCGGCGGGGGTGGGCGAGATCACCGTGCCGCGCCCGTCGGCCGGATCCGGGGTACGCGCGATCAGCCCGTCCCGCTGCATCGCGGAGACCTGCCGGGTCACCGTGGAGCCGTCCAGGTTCAGCCGGGCGGCCAGCGCCGAGACGTTCTGCGGGCCGGCCTTGTCCAGGTGCCGCAGGATCACGTACGCGGCCCGGTCGAGTACCCGGTGCTCGGCGGTGCCGGTGGCCCGGCGGGTCGCCTCGCCCAGCCGCATGAGCAGTGCCACCTCGGTCTCGATCCGGCCGAGTGTGACCTCTTTCGCGTTGGCGTCCTCCGTCATAGCTGTATGATACAACTGAATTACCTGTACGATACAGCTATCTGGGAGGTTGCGGAGTGGATCGGCGTTCCGAGCCCAACCGCAGTGCCATCTACGCCACCACGCTGGTGGCCTTCCTGGCCATCGCCGGCATCGCCGTGGTGGACCCGATCCTGCCCGCCATCGGCGACGCGATCGGCGTCACCGCCTGGCAGGTCGAGCTGCTCTTCACCGCGTACATCGCGGTGATGGCGGTCGGCATGATCCCGGCGACCCTGGCCAGCGGAAAGTTCGGCTTCAAGCCGGTGCTGATCACCGGCGTCTCGGTGGTCGGCCTGGCCGCCATCCTCGCCTCGTTCAGCAACGACATCGTGCAGCTCTCCGCGCTGCGCGGCGTCTGGGGGCTGGGCAACGCGATGTTCTTCGCCACCGCCATGGTGGTGCTGGTCAACCTCGCCAACGACCGGGAATGGGTGGTCGGCCTCTTCGAGACCGCGCTCGGCCTCGGCTTCGCCGTCGGCCCGCTGATCGGCGGCCTGCTCGGCCAGGTGAGCTGGCGACTGCCCTTCTTCGTCTGCGGCGTCTTCATGGTCCTGGCGCTCGCCGTCGCCTCGCGCAAGCTCCGCGAGCCGGCCCGCAAGCAGGCCCCGGTACGCCCCGGCCAGATCTTCTCCACCTACCGCAAGCCGGCGTTCGTCACCCTCTGCGTGGTCACCGCCGCCTACAACTTCGTCTTCTTCGTGGTGCTCGGCTACACCCCGCTCTACCTGCACCTCGACGTCATCCCGCTGGGACTGGCCTTCACCGGCTGGGGCCTCGGCCTGGCCGCCGGCATCCTGCTGATCGGGCACCGGCTCGCCCACCGGATCGGCGCGGTGCAGACCGTCGGCGTGGCCATCGCCGGCCTGCTGGTCTGCATGGTCCTCTTCGCCACCTCGACCGGCACCGCCATGTCACTGGTGGTCCTGGTGCTCGCCGGCCTGTTCATGGGCCTGGCCAACGCCAACCTCACCGACCTGGCGCTCGGCCTCGGCTCCAGCGACCGCCGGGTCGCCACCGGCGCGTTCAACCTGGTCCGCTGGGGCGCCGCCGCGCCCGCCCCGATCATCTCCGGCAAGCTCGCCGAGCACGGCCTGGCCCTGCCGTTCTGGGTCGGCTTCGGGGTGCTCGCCGTCGGCGTGCTGGTCTACCTCGCCTTCGCACACGTGATGGCCGCCGGCTACGGCGAGCGGGTGCTCTGGTCCCGGTGGAACTCGGCCGCCCGGCGCAACGAGCACGCCCCCGAGGAGCCGGTCGGCGAGGCGTACTGACCTTCCCCTCCTGGTGGGCGGACCGCCCCGGCGCACTGTCGCGCCGGGGC
>NZ_JBSGJR010000173.1:0-11517 GCF_053605645.1 Micromonospora sp. NPDC003776 | reverse complement strand
CACCGGCCACCGGCCACGAGGAGCCGCCCTGGGCGCCGGATTCCACCTCCACGCCCACGCGACCCCACCCAGGTGGGAAACGATCCCGGAAACCCAATCCTACTAAGGATCCCTAAGCTAATTAGAGACGCTCGCTTCCAGCTCCACGGCGGCCACCGCCGCCACGTCGGTGCCGTCGACCGGCAGGTCAAGCCAGTCGGAGAACAACCAGACTCCGTACCAGCGCTCGGGGTCCACCCCGTTCTGCCGCAGCAGGCCGGACAGTCCCTCGACGGTGTCGCCACGGGTGTCGACGCCGAGCACGCCCATTTCGCCGGTGGCGTCGAAGGCGGCCAGGGCGTCGGCCCAGCGGCGGTCGAGCGCCGGGCGGACCGCCAGCGTACGGGCGTTGAGCGCCGTGGCAGAGCACCGCGTCGAACCGCCGCCCACCGGTCGCCGCCTGAGCCCGCTCGCCCGGTGCCTCGACCGGCCGAACCCGCCGGCGGACCTCGTCCGGCTCCGCATCCAGCCGCTGCTGAGTGTTGGCGAGCATCGCCGCCGACGGGTCCAGCGCGGTGACGTCGTAGCCGAGTCGGGCCAGCGGGAGCGACTGGTGGGCCGCTCCCCCGCCGACGTCCAGCACGCTCGCCGGCGGCTTGGGCAGGTACCGCAGCAGCTGGGCATGCAGGACGTACGTGCGCACCTGCCCCTTGACCGACGCATAGGCACCTTCGACGAACGGGTTCGCCAAGGCGGCCCAGGCGTCCGACGACATTCCGGCATTGTGGCATCCGGCTCGGCAGCGGCGCCCGGCCGTCGCCGAACCTGCGGTCGGGTGTTCGCTGCGTCTCTCGCCGGGTATTGCCGGCTCATGGCGCGGTACACGAAGCCGGAACTCCGTGAGCAGCTGAAGAAGGACATTCAGGCCTCCGACAAGGGGGGCAGGCCGGGGCAGTGGTCAGCGCGCAAGTCGCAGCTGCTCACCAAGGAGTACCAGCGGCGCGGCGGGGGCTACGAGGGGCCGAAGGACGAGCGGCAGAAGTCCCTGCAACGGTGGGGAGCCGAGGACTGGCAGACCCGGGAGGGCACGGCTCGGGCGCGCCGGAACGGCGAGACGGGCCGATACCTGCCCAAGCAGGCCTGGGAGGAGCTTTCCGAGGAGCAGCGGCGCGCCACCGACCGCAAAAAGCGGGAGGCGTCCCGAACCGGCCGCCAGTTCGTGTCGAACACGGGGCCCGCCAAGCGGGCCCGGCGGGACGTGACGGTGGCGGAGCAACTGTCGGAGATGCCGGTCGCCCAAGCGGTGAAACTGGCCCGCGACCTGGACACCGATCAGCTCAGGGCGGCACTGCGCCGCGAGCGCGGCGGCAGGGCCCGCAAGACGCTCGTCGGACGGCTGGAGTCGGAGCTGCGCAGGCGCTGACGGCGAGGGCCAGCCGCCGAACGATTCGCGGCGACCGGCGAGCGCACGTCTCCCGCTCGGCCTCACCGGGCAGGTCCCGCCGCCTCCTCGATGTCACCGGCATCCGCAGGCACCGCGTGAACCCACCGCCGCACCGGCGGTGGGTTCCCTTGAAACGCGCGACCACGTCGGCGGGGGCACGTCATGGCACACAAGATTCGCACCGAGATCGTCGGGCGCTCACTCGCCATCCGGTGCCCGGGGCGTTGGCAGGTACCACGTACGACGTAGTGCGGGTGTCGTCGCCGGGCTGACGACGGCAGCCGCGCCGGCGGGCACCCTCGGAGGCAGCGGGCGAGCGGAAGCGAGCCTGATGTCGAGAGGAGCACCCGATGTTCGCGGAAGTGGTGGCGTACGCCTACGCCCACCCCGGGTGGGGAGGCGGCCCCGGTGCGTGGGACGGCCGGCCGGGCTGGTGGCTGATCTTCCCGGCCCTGTTCTGGCTCCTCGTGCTGTCGTCGTTGGCTTACCTGATCTACCGCAGGTCGCCGACCCGGTCGGCGCGCAGCGCGGCGGAGCGGGTCCTGGCCGAGCGATTCGCGCGAGGCGAGATCGGCGAGGAGGAGTTGAAGCAGCGCCGGGCCGTCCTGCGCGGCAAGCCCTGACCGTCAAGGGTTGCCGCGTGGGCGCCGGGTCAGGGTGATCCGGCGCCCACGTGGCGCTGCCCGCGAAGGGCCGGTGGGCGAGCGCCGGGCCTGCGGCCGGCGATGACGCGACCTGACGTCGCTCCCGGGATCAAACGGTGGCCGCGCGGCCCCGGATCCCGGTCAGCAACCGGGCGGAGGCGTTGCGGGCGGCCAGTCCGAACCGGGTGCGGGGCACCAGCAGCCCGGCCGCGTACCGGGCGGCCCGCCGTTTCGGCTCGGTGCGGCGGCGGTGCGCCGTCTCGTACCGGTCGAACGCCGTGGTGTGGTCGGCGGTCTCGGCCAGCGCTTCGGCGAGGCTGTGCGCGCCGGCGACGGCGAGGCTGGACCCTTCGCCGAAGAGCGACACGCAGGAGGCGGCGTCGCCGACCAGCACGACCCTGCCGCGGGACCAGTGGGGCATGCGGACCCGACTGACGCTGTCGAAGTACAGGTCGGCGGCGGCGCGTACCCGGTCCAGCAGCTCCGGCACCCGCCAGCCCCGCTGCCCCGCGTACGCGTCGACGACGAGTCGCTTGTGCTGCGCGAGGTCGCGGTGGTCGAAGCCGTCGACCAGGCCGCCGCGGAAGATGAAGGCGGCCACGGCGCTGCCCCGGGCCGGGTGCACGGAGACCAGCCGCCCGGGCGAGTTGTACAGCAGCACGTTGTACGGGTCGTCGGCGGGTGCGCCGAGCGGCAGGGTGGCCACCCACACCCCGAGGTGGCGCACATAGGTGGCCTCCGGCCCGAAGGCGATCCGGCGCACCGTTGAGTGCAGACCGTCCGCCCCGACGACGAGGTCGAACCGGCGGGGCGCACCGGCGGCGAAGGTGACGTCCACACCACGGGCATCCTCAGCCAGCCCGGTGATCGTGTCGTCGTACCGGAACTCGACGTCGTCGGCGGCGGCCCGGTGCAGGATCGCGGCGAGGTCGGCGCGGGGAATCTCCAGCCCCGGCTCGCTCGACGAGGCGGACATCGGCACCCGGGCGACGGTGGCGCCGGCGTCGTCGACCAGCCGCATGCCGGTCACCGGGGTGGCGGCCGCGCGCAGCTTGTCCCGCAGGCCCATCGCCGTGACGATCGGCAGGGCGGGACCGCGCACATCGACCGGGTTGCCGCTGGACCGCTGCCCGGCGGCGCGTTCGACGACGGTGACCCGCAAGCCGCGCCGGGCCAGCCACCAGCCGAGCGTGTTGCCCGCGATACCACCACCGGAGATCAGTACGGTGCGCATGCGTCGAGCGTATTGGCACTCGACGCCAATATGCAATGACTGCCATTTGGCTCTCCGTGCCGTACCATGTCGGTATGTCCCTGCGCGACCGGAAGCGGGCCCGGACCCGGCAGTCGCTCGTCGACGCCGCCGTCGAGCTCTTCGAACGGCACGGCTACGAGCGAACCGGCGTCGCCGACATCGCCGCCGCGGCCGAGGTGGGGACCCGGACCTTCTTCCGCTACTTCCCGAGCAAGGAGGCACTGCTCTTCCCCGAGAGCGACGACCGCGTGCGGGCGGCGGTCGAGGCGATCGCCGACCGGGCGCCGGACGAGGGGCCGACGGAGGTGCTGCTGCGAGCGCTGCGCACGGCGACCACCGACACCGAAGACATGGGTGGGCGGCTCGCGGCGCTACGCCTGCGGTTGGTCCGCGAGGTTCCGGTCGTCCGCGGCCGTGCCCTGCAGCTTCAACTCGACGCGCAGCGCGAGATCGCCCGGCACCTCGCCGCCGCGTATCCGGACCAGCTCGACCGGGTGTCGGCGGCGGCGCTGGTCGGGGCGTTCGTCGGCGCGGTGACCGGCGCGCTCCAGGTGCTCCTCGAGGACCCCGACCGGGCCGGCGACCCGGCCGCGGTGCAGGAGGCCATGCGCCGGGCCACCGAGGTCGCCCTCGCCACCCGGGCGCACACCGCACGGGCCGGCTGACACCGCGCCGGTCAGGTCCGCAGCACGGCGGCGGCGACCGGGCGGACCCGCTCGGGGTGGGACAGCACGTCGACGTTGTCGAGGTACTGGTCCACCGCGCCGACCGGCGGGCGGTCGCGCAGCGCCGGGTCGGTGATCGCGGCGCGCAGGGCGGCGACGAACCGTTCCGCGCGCAGAACCAGGAACGGCCGGTCGTGGAACGGCCGCACGCCGGGGTCGACCCGCGCGGCCAGGCCGCTGTCGTTGCTCCAGGTGGCCACCGCCTCCAGCGCCCGGACCAGGCCGGACTGCCGGGTCGGCCAGTCACCCGGTCCGATCGATGCGTTCAGCGCGTCGACCACCGGCGCGGCCGCCGGCAGCGCGGCGAACACGGTGCCGAGCCACTTCGCGTACGGCGGCCAGCGGCGGTGCAGCAGCAGGCCGAGGCGCATCAGGTCGCGGGCCAGGCCGGCGGCGACCACCCGGCTGCCCAGCTCGTCGCCGACCTCCGCGCAGCGGCCGGCCAGATGCTCCGCCTGCCCCACGCGCTGCCAGCCGGCCGCCAGCACGTGCCGCCAGACGTCGTCGGGATACCAACCCAGCCGGGCACGGACGGCGGTGAGCGCGCCGTCGAGCCCGTCGTGGAAGACCGCCCCGCCGGTGAGCTCGGCCATCCGTTGCGTGGGCGCGGCGAGCCAGTCGGCGACCCCGACTCCGCCGCGCGGATCGAAGCCGAGCCGCCCGCGCAGCCAGCCGCCCAGCTCGTCCACGGTCACCCCGTGTCGCTCGCCGTCGGCGCGGACCACCCCCAGCCGGACCTCCGGGCCGCCGGCGAACCGGGTGGGCCAGCCCAGGAACTCAGCCGGCAGGCCGGCGTCCAGGGCGGCCCGGACCTGCGGCACGTCGTCGGGGTCGGCGACGAAGAGCTGGGTTCGCGGCCCCCAGTCGTGGTCGGTGGAGCGTGGCGTGTCCAGGCCCAGCAGCTCCGAACCGCCGTCGAGCAGGCCGGCGGCGTACCGGAGGTTGGGCAGGCGCCGGGCCAGCAGCGGGGCGACCACCTCGTCGTGGAAGCGGCGGGCCAGGGTCAGCCCGGGTACGAACGTCACGGGACCAGTCTGCCGGGCGGGCAACCCGGCCACCCAGCGGTTATCGGCCCACCGGAGGGTGTGGCGCCGATAACCTGACGGAACGGGGTACCGGGAGGGCGGGGTGGTGGCGGAGAACGGTCGGGCCCGGGCGGCCGTACGGCGACGTCGGCTGTTGTGGGCCGGCGTGCTCGCCGTGGTCGGGCTGGCCCTGCTCCTGGTCGGCCTGATCGTCGCCCGGGGGACGCTGGCCTGGATCGAGGTGGCGCTGGCGCTCATCCTCCTCGTGGCCAGCTATATCGTGCAGCGGATGGCCCGCCGGGAGATCTACCGACATGACGGCTGACGCCCGGGGCACGCGGCACCGGTCCCCCACCACGTCGTACCGCTGTGTCAGGCTGGCGGACGTGGCCCAGCGACCCCCGATCCTGCTGATCGACTCCCCCAGCCTCTACTTCCGCGCCTACTTCGGCATTCCGGAGTCGGCGGCGAAGACGGACGACGGCCAGCCGGTCAACGCCGTCCGCGGCTTCCTCGACATGCTCGCCCAGCTCGTCCGCACCCGCCGGCCGGACCGGATGGTCTGCGCGCTCGACCACGACTGGCGGCCGGCCTGGCGGGTGGAGCTGCTGCCCTCGTACAAGGCGCACCGGGTGGCGCCGGAGGGCGGCGAGGTGGTGCCGGACACCCTCTCCCCGCAGGTGCCGATGATCCTCGAGGTGCTCGACGCGCTCGGTATCACCGCGGTCGGCGCGACCGGCTATGAGGCCGACGACGTGCTGGGCACCCTCTCGGTGACCCAGCCCGGCCCGGCCGAGGTGGTCTCCGGTGACCGGGACCTGTTCCAGCTCGTCGACGACGCCCGCCAGGTGCGGCTGCTCTACGTCGGGCGGGGCGTGGCCAAGCTGGAGGACTGCGACGACGCGGCGGTCCGGGCTCGCTACGGCGTGCCCGCCGACCGGTACGCCGACTTCGCGGCGCTGCGCGGCGACCCGTCCGACGGCCTGCCCGGCGTGCCCGGGGTGGGTGAGAAGACGGCCGCCCGGCTGATCGAGCGGTACGGCGGGTTGCCCGGCATCCTGGCGGCGCTGGACGACGGGGAGTCCGGTTTCGCCCCGGGCCTGCGCACCAAGCTGGCGGGGGCCCGGGACTACCTGGCCGTCGCGCCGAAGGTGGTCCGGGTCGCCACCGACGTGCCGCTGCCGGAGCTGGCCACGGCGCTGCCCACCGCGCCGGCCGACCCGGAGCGGCTGCTGGAGCTGGCGCAGCAGTGGAATCTGGCCGGCTCCTGCCGGCGCCTGGTCGACGCCCTCGCCGCCCGCGCCTGACCCGGCTCGTCTCGCCCACCTGCTGCGGTCCGGGACGCCCGGACACCCGCACCTCGCCGGCCCGGCTCGGCCGCCCGGCGAGGTGGGCCGGTCAGGCGGCGGCGTGGTATGCCAGCACGCCCCGGTTGACCGCGGCGATCGCCTGCCGGGCGGTGGACCGCAGGTCGGCCGACGCCCCGCCGGAGTCGGCGAGCTGGCCGAGCAGGTCGACCACCTGGCGGGCCCAGCGGACGAAGTCACCGGCCGGCATCTCGCCGTCGATCTGGTGGCCGCTGGCGAGCACCTTGGCGAGCGCCTCGCCCCGGGCCCAGCGGTAGATCGGCCAGGCGAAGCCGAGGTCCGGCTCGCGGGTGACCGCGAGGCCACGGGCGGCCTCGTCGCCCTCGATGTCGCTCCACAGCTTCAGCGTCTCGTCGACCGCGTCGGCCACCGCGCCGCGCGGCAGGGAGGCCCGCTCGTCGACGTCCCGGCGGGCCTCGAAGACCACCACCGAGACCGCGGCGGCCAACTCGGCCGGGGAGAGCCCGTCCCACACCTTGCGGCGCAGGCACTCGGCGACCAGCAGGTCCGCCTCGGTCCAGATCCGGCCGAGCATCCGCCCGGCGTCGGTGACCTCCCCGTCGGCGGTCAGGTAGCCGCGCACGGTCAGTAGCGCCACGATCCGGTCGAACGTCCGCGCGAGGGAGCCGGTCCGCCCGGCGACCCGCTGGCGCAGCTCCTCGGTGTCCCGCTCCAGCCGGCGGCGCCGCTCCGCCCAGCGGGCATGCTCCTCCCGGTCGGGACAGGCGTGGCACGGGTGGTGCCGCAGCTCCGTGCGGAGCTGGCTGAGCCGGTGGTCCTCGCCGACCGCCTGCCGGGAGCGCCCGCCGCGCCGGCCGCCGTGCCGGTCCAGCCCCGTGCCGCTGACCGCGGCGGCGAGGTCCCGCCGGGCCGCCGGGGACCGGTGGTTGAAGTGCTTCGGCACCCGGATCCGGGTGAGCACCTCGGCCGGGGTGGTGAAGTCGCCGGGGCTGACCCGGCCGGCCCAGCGGTCCTGGGTGAGCACCAGCGGGCGGGGTTCCCCGAAACCGCCGGTGGCCGGGTCGAGGACCACCGCGAGGCCGGCGCGGCGGCCCGAGGGCACCCGGATGACGTCACCGACCCGCAACCGTTCGAGCGAGGCGATCGCGGCCGCCTTGCGCTGGGTCTGCCCCTGCCGCGCGATGGCGCGCTCCCGGTCGGCGATGGCCACCCGCAGCGCGAAGTACTCGTCGAAGTCGCCGTGGTGGCAGGCGGCGTCGGCGCCGTACGCCTCGATGGTCTCGGTGTTGCGCTGCACCTGCCGCGCCAGGCCGACCACCGACCGGTCCGCCTGGAACTGCGCGAACGAGGACTCCAGCAGGGCCCGGGCCGGCTCCGCGCCGACCGTACCGACCAGGTTGACCGCCATGTTGTAGGACGGCCGGAAGCTGGAGCGCAGTGGGTAGGTGCGGGTCGAGGCGAGGCCGGCCACGTGCCGGGGGTCGGTCTCCGGCGACCAGACCACCACCGCGTGCCCCTCGACGTCGATGCCCCGCCGGCCGGCCCGGCCGGTGAGCTGGGTGTATTCCCCCGGCGTGAGGTCGACGTGCGCCTCGCCGTTGAACTTGACCAGGCGCTCCAGCACCACGCAGCGGGCCGGCATGTTGATGCCCAGGGCCAGGGTCTCGGTGGCGAAGACCGCCTTGACCAGTCCGCGGACGAACAGCTCCTCGACGACCTCCTTGAACGCCGGCAGCATGCCGGCGTGGTGCGCGGCCAGGCCCCGCTCCAGGCCGTCCAGCCACTCCCAGTAGCCGAGGACGGAGAGGTCCTCGCCGGGGATGGCGGTGATCCGGGACTCGACCACCCGGCGGATCTCGGCGCGCTCGTCCGGCGAGGTCAGCCGCAGCCCGGCGGCGAGGCACTGCTGCACGGCGGCGTCGCAGCCGGCCCGGCTGAAGATGAACAGGATCGCCGGGAGCAGGCCCTCCCGGTCGAGCCGGTCGACGATGTCAGGGCGCATCGGCCCGCGCCAGCGGGGGCCGCGCCGCCCACCGCCGGGGCCGGCGCTGCGGCCCTCGCCCAGCTCCAGGCGGCGCATCGTGTCCCGGGTGTAGCGCAGCAGCTCCGGGTGCACGTCGTGCTTGCGCGCCGCGTCGGCGTCGTGGAAAAGGTCGAACATCCGCTTGCCGACCAGCATGTGCTGCCACAGCGGCACCGGTCGGTGCTCGCTGACCACCACGGCGGTCTCGCCGCGCACGGTGACCAGCCAGTCGGCGAACTCCTCGGCGTTGGAGACGGTGGCCGAGAGCGAGACCAGCGTGACCGAGGCGGGCAGGTGGATGATCACCTCTTCCCAGACCCCGCCGCGGAACCGGTCGGCGAGGTAGTGCACCTCGTCCATCACCACGTAGGCCAGGCCCTCGAGGGTGGCCGAGCCGGCGTAGAGCATGTTGCGCAGCACCTCGGTGGTCATCACCACCACGGGCGCGTCGCCGTTGATCGCGTTGTCGCCGGTGAGCAGCCCGACCTGCTCGGCGCCGTAGCGGTCCACCAGGTCGTGGTACTTCTGGTTGGACAGCGCCTTGATCGGCGTGGTGTAGAAGCACTTGCGCCGGGTGGTGGGCCCCTCGCCGCCGTCGGCCGCCGCCGGCTTGCCGGGCCGGCCACGCAGGGCCAGGTGTACGGCGAACTCGCCGACCACGGTCTTGCCGGCGCCGGTCGGGGCGCAGACCAGCACTCCGCTGCCCCGCTCCAGGGCCTCACACGCCTCCCGCTGGAAGTCGTCGAGGTCGAACCCCAGGTCTCGGGCGAATTCGTCCAGGGCCGGGAAGGCGGAGGCCTGCGCGGCCCGGCGGCGCGCCGCGGCGTACCGCTCGGCGGGGCTCGACATGCCTCAAGATTAATCGGTACGGCCGACGGGCACCGGCCAAGGCCATCCGGCAGGACGGTCGGAGCGGGTCGGTAGGGTGCACGACGTGCCGGACCATGCCGAACCACCCCACGCCTCGAGCGGCGCCGACGACGCCGTCCGCCCGAGCCCGTCGCGCCGTCCCGTGGAGGGGGTGCTCTTCGACTTCCACGGCACCCTCGCCCAGGTGGAGGACCCCCGCGAGTGGGTGCTGGCCGCCGCGGCGGCGTGCGGGGTGGAGCTGGACCGGGTGCGGGCCACCGCCCTCGCCGACCGGCTGCTCACCGCCGGCCGGGCGGGCGGGCCGCTGCCGGCCCGGGTGCCGCCCCGGCTGGCCGAGCTGTGGGCCGACCGTGACCTCTACGAGCATGCCCACCGGGGCGCGTACACGGGGTTGGCCGAGACGGTCGACGCCGGCATCGACGGGTTCGCCGAGGCGCTCTACGAGCGGGTGCTGACCCCGGAGGGCTGGGTGCCGTACCCGGACACCGAGGCGGTGCTCAAGGCGCTGCGCCAGGCCGGGCTGAAGGTGGCCGTGGTGAGCAACATCGGGTTCGACATCCGGCCGCTGTTCGCGGCCTGGGGGCTGGACGGGCTGATCGACGCGTACGCGCTGTCGTATGAGGTGGGGCGCTGCAAGCCGGATCCGGGGATCTTCCTGCGGGCGTGCGGGATGCTCGGCGTCGACCCGGAGCACGCCCTGATGGTGGGCGACACCCAGGCCGACGCGGGCGCGGTACGGGCCGGCTGTGCGGTGCTGGTGCTGCCCTGCGCCGACGCGGGCCGCCCGAACGGGCTGGGCGCGGTGCTCGACCTCGCCCTGCCCGGCTGAGCGCCACGTCGGCGCTAACACCAGCACGACAGCTCCGCTAACACCCAGCGATAACACCCTCTGCGTAGCACCGCTATCGTCGACGGCGTGGAGATCTCGCCCCGGGACCGGATCGTGCGCGCCGCCGCCGCGCTGCTCGCCGAGGGCGGCCGGGACGCGGTGACCACCCGCGCGGTCGGCCGGGCGGCCGAGGTGCAGGCGCCGACCATCTACCGGCAGTTCGGCGACATGCGGGGCCTGCTCGACGCCGCCGTCAGCTACGGCTTCGCGACGTACCTGCACGCCAAGGCGGCCCGCGAGCCGGCCGCCGACCCGGTCGACGACCTCCGGCAGGGCTGGGACATGCACGTCGAGTTCGGCGTCGCCAACCCGGCCTGCTACGCGCTCATGTACGGCGATCCCCGACCGGCGGTCCGGCCCACCGCCACCCGGGTCGCCGCCGACATCCTGCGCCAACTCGTCCTGCGGGTGGCCGAGGCCGGCCGGCTGCGGGTCGGGGTCGACCGGGCGGCCGACATGGTTCACGCGGCGGCCTGCGGGGTCACCCTCGCCCTGATCCGGACGCCCCCGCCGGACCGGGATCCGCACCTGTCCCCCGACACCCGGGAGGCGGTCCTCGCCGCCGTCACCGCCGACAGCCCCCCGGCGCGCGGCCGCCCGGCCGACGCGCTCCTCCGGCACGCCGTCGCGCTGCGGACCGCCCTGCCGGAGCTGGCCAGCGACCTCAGCGCCGCCGAGCGGGCCCTGCTCGACGAGTGGCTGGACCGGATCACCACGACCCGGCCCGGCTGAGCCCGCGCCGGCCCGACTGAGGCGGGCGCCGCACCGCCGGCTCCTGCCGGTGAGCCCGGCCGACGCAGGCGTTAGCGTCACCGGCATGACCCGCCACCGGCCAGCCACCATCCCCGTTCCCGTCCGCCGCTCCGGTCGGCTGGGCGCGGTCGGCCTGGTCCTCGGCGGGGCGCTGTCGGTGCAGTTCGGCGCGGCGGTCGCCGCGCTGCTGTTCCCGCGTACCGGGGTGACGGGCGCGGTGACCCTGCGGCTGACCATCGGGGCGCTGCTGATGCTGGCCGTCGGCCGGCCCCGGCTACGCGGCCACGGCCGGGGCGGCTGGACCGCCGTGGTCGCCTTCGGGCTGGCCCTGGCCGGCATGAACTCGATCTTCTACCAGGCCATCGAACGGATCCCGCTCGGCCCTGCGGTCACCCTGGAGGTGCTCGGGCCGCTGGTGCTGTCCGTGCTGACCGCCCGACGGGTCGCCGCCTGGTGCTGGGCCGGCCTCGCACTGGCCGGGGTGGCCCTGCTCGGCCACGGCGGCTTCGACCGGCTCGACCCGCTGGGCGCCGGGCTGGCGCTGGGCGCCGGGGCGTGGTGGGCGGCGTACATCGTCTGCGC
>NZ_JBSGJR010000172.1:0-11520 GCF_053605645.1 Micromonospora sp. NPDC003776 | reverse complement strand
AGAGCGGCAGCCGGTCGCCGACGGCGAGCGCGGCGACCGCGCCGAAGAGCACCACCGCGGTCGCCGCCATCAGCACGTGCGGGCTGGCCAGATCGCCCAGCTTCCGGTCCCCGGCGAGCACCAGCAGGCCGCCGATCGCCGCGTAGCCGAGGCCGGCCATGGCCAGCACGGCGCCGGTACGGCTGTCGCCGGCTGCCCGGGACAGCACCGCCGCGGTGACCAGCAGGGCGAGGGAGACGACCAGCGCGGCCAGCGCCCCGGGCAGCTGCGGCGGGCCGGCGAAGAGCGCCGCCACCGCGCCGGCCGCCAGGGCCGCCCCGGCGAACAGCACCGCGAACGACCGGGTGGTGCCGACCTGCCAGGTGCCGGGCCGCTGGTTGGTCGCGGTGGCGACCGCATCCACCACGTCGTCGAAGACGATCTCGGGCGCGGCCGAGGCCCGGGGGTTGAAGTAGAGCACCTCGCCGTCCCGGACGCCGAGCTGCGCCGCGGTACGGCCGCCGTCCAGCGGCGGCCCGCCGAGCCGGGACAGGCTCCACCCGCCGTGCCGTACGCCCTCGTCGGCCAGGTCCTCGCCGGCGTACCGCAACAGGGTGGGCAGCAGGTCGGCCAGGGGGACGTCCGACGGCAGCGCCAGATCCATCCTGGTGCGGGGCGCCACGATGGTGATCCGGCTCAGCCCGCCGGTCGCCGTCTTCGTCGCCACTGTGGCCTCCTCGTGCTCGCCTACGATCCACCTCGGCCGGTGGCGCCGCCCCCCATGGGTCCACGACGCCTCCGGGAGATTACCTACGATGGCGGTCGCACAGGTTGCCCACCCGACGCCTCGGGCCGTTGGCAGACCACGATCAGGGCCACTTCTGGGGAGGAGAGCCGTGAGTACGGTGGTGTTCCGCCGGCTTCCGCGTCAACCGGGGCCCGCGCTGCCGCGCGGCGAGGTGCTGCTGGAGTCCCCGCCCGAGCTGCCGGAACCGCAGGCCAAGGGCATGGGTCAGGTGCTGATGATCCTGCCGATGCTCTGCGGTGTCGGCGCCATGGCCTTCCTCTACGCCGGGCGCGGCGGCGGCATGATGACCTACGTCGCCGGCGGCCTGTTCGGGGTGTCGATGCTCGGCATGGCGGTCGGCACGCTGGGCAACGGCGGAAACGACAAGGCCGAGCTGAACGCCCAACGGCGCGACTACATGCGCTACCTGGCCCAGATGCGCAAGCGCACCCGGCGGGCCGCCGAGCAGCAGCGCTCCGCGATGACCTGGCGGCACCCGGAGCCGGACGCGCTCTGGTCGATCGCGGCCTCCCGGCGGCTCTGGGAGCGGCGGATCACCGAGGACGACTTCGGCGAGGCCCGGATCGCGCTGGGCCCGCAGCGGCTGGCCGTGGAGATCGTGCCGCCGGAGACCAAGCCGGTGGAGGACCTGGAGCCGATGAGCGCGATCGCGCTGCGCCGGTTCGTCCGGGCCCACTCCAGCGTGCCGGACCTGCCCACCGCGCTGTCGCTGCGCGCGTTCAGCCGGATCGCGCTGCGCGGCGAGCGGGAGGCGGTGCTCGACCTGGCCCGGGCCGCGGTGGGCCAGCTGGCCACCTTCCACGCCCCGGACGACCTGATCCTCGCGGTGGTGGCCGCCCCCGACCGGCAGCCGGCGTGGGACTGGGTGAAGTGGCTGCCGCACGCCCAGCACCCGGGCCGTACGGACGCGGCGGGCGCCCGCCGGATGGTCTTCGCCAGCCTCGCCGAGGCCGAGCAGGCGCTCGCCAACGAGCTGGGTGGCCGGCCGCGGTTCGCGCCGGAGGCGAAGCCGCTCACCACCGCCCCGCACCTGGTGGTTTTGCTCGACGGCGGCGAGGTCTCGCCGACCTGCGCGCTGATGGGGCCGGGCCTGCTCGGCGCCACCGTCATCGACCTCTCCGGCACGGTCCCGCGCGACGCGGGTCGCTGGCTGCTCTGCCTGGACGCCGGCGACGGCAGCGGGCTGGACCTGGTCCGCGGCACGACCACCTCGCGGCTCGGCCGGCCGGACCGGCTCAGCCTGACGGCGGCCGAGGGCCTGGCCCGGCAGATCGCCCCCTACCGGCTCTCCCAGCAGCAGGGCGCCAGCACGGAGGAGCCGCTGGCCCGCAGCATGGAGCTGCCCGACCTGCTCGGCGTCGGCGATGCCGCGACGGTGGACACCCGGCAGACCTGGCGGCCGCGCAGCCACCGCGACCGGCTGCGCATCCCGCTCGGCGTGGGGCCGGACGGCAACGTGGTGGAGCTGGACTTCAAGGAATCCGCGCACGAGGGCATGGGCCCGCACGGCCTGGTCATCGGCGCCACCGGCTCCGGCAAGAGCGAGCTGCTGCGGACGGTGGTGGCCGCGCTGGCCGTGACCCACTCGTCCGAGGAGCTCAACTTCGTCCTGGTCGACTTCAAGGGTGGCGCCACCTTCGCCTCGCTGGACGCGTTGCCGCACACCAGCGCGGTGATCACCAACCTCTCCGACGAGCTGCCGCTGGTCGACCGGATGCGGGACGCCCTGGCCGGCGAGATGAACCGCCGCCAGGAGGTGCTGCGGGCGGCCGGCAACTACGTCTCCCGGTACGACTACGAGAAGGCCCGGGCGGCCGGTGAGCCGCTGGAGCCGATGCCCAGCCTGCTCATCATCTGCGACGAGTTCAGCGAGCTGCTCGCCGCCAAGCCGGACTTCATCGACCTCTTCGTCATGATCGGTCGGCTCGGCCGGTCGCTCGGTGTGCACCTGCTGCTGGCCTCCCAGCGGCTGGAAGAGGGCAAGCTGCGCGGCCTGGACACCCACCTGTCGTACCGGATCGGTCTGCGGACCTTCTCGGCCGTGGAGAGCCGGATCGTGCTCGGTGTGCCCGACGCGTACGAGCTGCCGAACGCGCCCGGCCACGGCTACCTGAAGACCGACACCGCCACCATGCTCCGCTTCCGGGCGGCGTACGTCTCCGGGCCGTACCGCGCGCCGGGGCAGGTGCAGCGGTCCACCCGGGCGCAGGTGCAGCGGCGCATCGTCCCGTACGGCATCGACTACGTGCCGGTGCCGGCCGCACCGGTCGCGGTGGAGACCGCGCCCGAACCGGAGCAGGCCGGGGACGGCAAGGCCGTGGCGATGCTGGACGTGCTGATCGACCGGCTCAAGGGGCAGGGGCGGGCGGCGCACCAGGTGTGGCTGCCCCCGCTGGCCGACCCGCCGGGCCTGGCCGAGCTGCTGCCGCCGTTGGCGGTGCACCCGACATACGGCCTGACCACCGCCGACTGGCCGGGACGCGGCCGGCTCACCGTGCCGGTCGGCATCGTCGACCGGCCGTACGAGCAGCGGCGCGACCCGATGATGGTGGACCTCTCCGGGGCCGGCGGCAACGTGGTCATCGTCGGCGCCTCGCTGAGCGGCAAGAGCACCATGCTGCGCTCGATGCTCGCCTCGCTGGCGCTCACCCACACCCCGCGCGAGGTGCAGTTCTTCTGCCTCGACTTCGGCGGTGGCGCGCTGCGCAGCCTGGAGGGCCTGCCGCACACCTCCGGGGTGGCCGGGCGGCGGGACATCGAGGCGGTCCGGCGGACCGTCGCCGAGGTGGTCGCGATCATCGACGAGCGGGAGCTGCGCTTCACCCAGCACGGCATCGACTCGGTGGCCAGCTACCGTCGGCGCCGGGCGGCCGGGGAGTTCGCCGACGACCCGTTCGGCGACATCTTCCTGGTCGTGGACGGCTGGAACACGCTGCGCCAGGAGTACGAGGAGCTGGAGCAGACCATCACCAACCTCGCCAACCGTGGCCTCGGTTTCGGCGTACACGTGGTGGTGACCGCCGTGCGGTGGGCGGAGATCCGGATCAACATGCGCGACCTGCTCGGCACGAAGCTGGAGCTGCGGCTCGGCGACCCGGCGGAGTCGGAGATCGACCGCCGGGCGGCGCAGAACGTGCCGGTCGGCTCGCCCGGCCGCGGTCTCACCCGTGACAAGCTGCACTTCCTCACCGGGATCTCGCGGATCGACGGCAAGCGCGACGTCGAGGACCTGACCGAGGCGTCCGTCGCGCTGGCCAAGCACGTGGCGGCCAACTGGCCGGGCCGCCCGGCGCCGAAGGTCCGGCTGCTGCCGCGCAAGCTGCCGGTGGCCGAGCTGGCGAAGGTGGTCGACCGCTCGGCCCCGGGCATCCCGATCGGCGTGAACGAGTCGGCGCTCGCCCCGGTCTACCTGGACCTGGCGAGCGAGCCGCACCTGACGGTGTTCGGCGACGCGGAGTGCGGCAAGACGAACCTGCTGCGGCTGATTGCCCGGGGCATCGCCGAGCGGTACACCCCGGCCCAGGCGCGGCTGGTCATCGCCGACTACCGGCGCGGCCTGCTCGGCGCGGTGGAGGGCGACCACCTGCTCGACTACGCGCCGTCCAACCAGGTGTTCAGCCAGGGCCTCGGCTCGATCCGCAGCGCCCTGCAGAACCGGCTGCCCGGCCCGGACGTGACCACGGCGCAGCTGCGCGACCGGAGCTGGTGGAAGGGGCCGGACCTCTACATCCTGGTCGACGACTACGACCTGGTCGCCTCGGGTGGGAACAATCCGCTCAGCGCGCTGCAGGAGCTGCTGCCGCAGGCCCGGGACATCGGCCTGCACCTGATCATCACGCGGCGGGTCGGCGGCCTGGCCCGGGCGCTCTACGAGCCGGTGCTGCAACGCCTGCGCGAGCTGGACTCGCCGGGCCTGCTGATGTCCGGCAGCCGGGAGGAGGGCGCGGTCTTCGGCAACCTGCGGCCGAGCCCGCAGCCGCCTGGCCGGGGCACCCTGGTCCGCCGCCGGGACGGGCAGCAGCTGATCCAGACCGCGTGGACGGAGCCCGCCTGAGGGACCAACGGACGTCGATCGCTTCGGGTAGCGTGCCTACGACCGTCACCTGTGCTGGGAGGACCGAGTGACCATCCCGTCGAGTGGCCGCCCGGGCGGCGGCCTGGAGGGCCTGCTCCGCCAGGCGCAGGAGCAGCAGCGGCGGCTGGCCGAGGTCCAGCGGCAGCGGGCCGAGCTGCGGGTGCCGGGCGAGAGCCCGGACGGCCTGGTCCGGGTGACGGTGGACGGCGAGATGAAGATCGGCGACATCGCGCTCAACCCCCGCGCGATGCGGCTGGACAGCCAGACCCTGGCCGAGGCGATCCAGGCGGCGGTCGACGCGGCGTACGCGGGCCTCGCCGAGCGGCAGCGGGACCTGCTGGGCGACCTGCTCGGCGGCGCCGACCTGGTGGACCGGGCTCAGGCGGGCACGCTGACCCCGGAGGACTGGTTCCGCCGGTTCGGGGTGGACGTCGGGGACCCGCTGCGCGGGTTGCGCCGCTGAGCACGGAGAGGAGAACCGTGGCGAACACGGTCGACGTCGACGCCATCCGCACGGCGGCCCGCAGGCTGGACTCCCCGGACGGGCCGATCCAGTACCTGCGCAACGTCCAGTCGCTGCTGGAGCAGGTGACCCTGTCGCCGGGGGCGCTGAGCCTCTTCGGCCACGGGACGGTGGCCGCGCACAACGCCGCGGTCGACGGCCACCTGGACAACGTCCGGACCGGCGCCGCGCACCTGCACCGGGCCGCGGAGCAGTTGGAGCGGAGCGCGCGCAACTGGGAGAAGTCTGATCAGCCCTGGGTGATCAGGTGACTGGCGGCGAGATCCTGATCGCGAACGCCTCCGGCGCGGTCACCGGTACGCACACCGTTGCCGCGGCCACGACCCCGGTCCGCACCGCGCTCGCGGCCGCCCGGGCCAACTGGATGTGGCTGGTGGCGGCGGGTGCGCTGATCGTCGCGATCGGCACCCTGGAGACCTTCGACGACAGCGAGGTCAACCGGTCCATCAAGGCGTGGGACGACGCGGCCCGGCTGCTCGGCGCCGACCAGTTCGGCCGGGCGTTGGCGGAGGTCGTGCCGCCCGCCGACCGGTGGGACTTCGACGACCGGGACGCGTTCGACGTCTTCCTGCGCAAGCTGGCGGCGGAGGTCGACTCGCTGGCGGAGGCGTTCGTCGCCAACCGGGACACGCTGACGGCGGCGCGGGACGCGTACCACGATGCCGTCTCCGGGTTGGCCGAGGCGCTGATGCCGATCCTGGTCGCGGTGATCGCCTCGGTGGCGTTCCAGATGTTCCCGGCGACCGCGCCGATCGCCGAGGCGATCGGCGTTGCCGGTCTGACCGCCACGGTCGCCATCCTCGCCACCGTGTTCGGCGACATCGGGGCGCTGCTGCACACCGTGGCGGCCGGCTTCCAGGGCAACAACCGGTACGCCTTCGTGGCGGACTCGCGGCCGGGTTGGGCGCCGACCGGCACCGACCCCGACATCAAGGACATCGCCCTGGACTGGGTGAAGGACGACTCGTTCTACCGGTGACGCGAGGGGAGAGCCGCGATGGGCCCGGACTACTGGCTGTTTCTCTACTTCCTGGTCACGATTCCGGTCTTCCTCGGGCTCGCCCTGGTCGCCCAGCTGGGCCGCTCGGCGCGGGCCCGCCGGGGCGCCGAGGTGGTGGTCCTCACCGGGGCCGGCGCGCTCCTGGTCGTGGTCGCCCGGCGGGCGGTCGAGCGGCCGGTGCTCTGGGCCGCCGTGGTGTTGCTGCTGGTCGTCCTGCTGTTCGGTCTGGTGATGCACGTGCGGTCCTATCGACGGCCGTCGTGAGGAGGGGGACCCTGTGGCGGGTGTCCGTCCATCTCGTACTGTCGTCGGTGCGATCCGTTGCGGCTCTTGACGTGCGGCGTCGGTCCAGCTCCGAAGGCAGGGCTGCGCGGGTTGGACGTCGTCCGCTACGGTTCGGTTGAAGTGTCCGTCGGTGGGGTGTGTACGCCTTGCCGCGGGGGAGGGGCGCGGCGGATCCGCCGCCACGAAGATGACGGAAGGGTGTGAGCATGGCGTTCGAGGTCAGTGCAGCGACTCTGCACACCGCCGCGAGTGACGTGCGGTCCACGCGCAGCGACGTCGACGGTGAGCTCAAGAAGCTGTGGAACGTCGTCGACGACCTGGCGATGGCCTGGAAGGGACAGGCGTCCACGGGTTTCCAGTCGCTCATGCAGCGCTGGAACGAGGACACGGTCAAGCTGCTGACGGCGATGGACAACATCGCCGACCTGCTCGACAAGTCGGGCACGACGCACCAGGTCAACGACGAAGAGCAGCAGCAGATGCTGGACAAGTTCCACTCTGCTCTCAACCCGTGATCCGCGTAGACAGGCAGAGGAGGAACTAGATGAGCATCAAGGTTGACTACGCCGTCCTCGAGAGCAGCAACCAGCAGATGCAGGCCATCTCGCGGACCATCGACGAGAAGCTGGACACGCTGCGGTCGATGCTGACCAAGCTCGAGTGGGAGGGCCAGGACCGGGTCGCCTACGAGCAGCACCAGGCGCAGTGGGACGCCGCCGTCCGGGACATCAACAAGGTCCTGAACGACATCGGCCAGGCCGTCGGCATCGCCCGTGAGAACTACATGACGACCGAGATGAGCAACTCCAAGGTCTGGGGCAACTGACCCGACCCTCGGTTTCCTGCGGCCCCGCTCGGCGTTGTCCGAGCGGGGCCGTGGTGCATTCCGGGCCCAGCGGTCAGGCGTCCAGCGGGGTGGGGCGGCGCCCGGGGCGCCAGCCGCGGCGGCGGCCCAGGACGAGGATCGGCCGGAGGGCCAGCAGGACGCCGGCGAGCACCGCGCCGACGACGGCCACCCAGATCGCCACGGTGCGCTGCCAGGCCAGCGGGTCGGCGGGCGGCTCGGGCTTCGGCATGGCGCCGAGGGGCGGGTTGGCCCGGCTGCCCAGCAGGCTGGTCACCGCCCGGTACGGGTCGACCATCCCGTACCCGACCTCGGCGTTGTGCCCGTCGGGCGGGTTGTCGGCGGTCCGGGTCAGCCGGTACCGGATCTGGTCGGGGGTGAGCGTCGGGTGCGCGGCCCGGACCAGGGCGACCACCCCGGAGACGTACGCGGCGGCGAAGCTGGTGCCGCCCTGCGGCTCGTACAGGTAGCCCGATCCGCCGGGGGCGGGGCCGGCGATGTTCAGTCCGGGCGCGGCGATGTCCACATAGTCCCCGGTGACCGAGCTGCCGACGTGCTCGCCCTTGTCGTCGAGGCCGGCGACCGCGATCACCCCGTCGTACGCGGCCGGGTACGCCTTCTGGTCCTGCTGGTTCTCCTGCCGGTTGCCGGCGGCGGCCACCAGGACCACGTTTCTGCTGAGCGCGTAGTCGACGGCGTCCTTGAGTTCCCTGGTGTCCAGCGTGACGAGGGACAGGTTGATCACATCGGCCTCGTGGTCGACCGCATACCGGATCGCCTTCCCGATCTCGGCGGGGATCGACTCGTCGAAGGTGCGCTGGTTGTCGGCCAGCACTCGGATCGGCAGGATCCTCGCCCCGGGGGCCACCCCGCTGTACGGCACGCCGGTGCCCTCCCGGCCGGCGATGATGCCGGCGACCAGGGTGCCGTGACCGACCAGATCGCACTGCCCCTGGAAGCTGGCCAGGTGGTTAACGTCGGTGCCCGGCAGCACCTTGCCGCGCAGCAGGGGATGGCGGGCCGAGACGCCCGAGTCGATGACCGCCACGGTGATCCCGCCGCCCCGGGTGACGCGCCAGGCCGCCTGCGGGGCGAGCCGGTCCAGCGCCCAGTCCGGCTGGGTCGGTGCCGGGTTGCCGGCCGGGCCGCACTTCGGCGCTGCCGCCGCGGCCGGGGCGGGCGCCACCAGGACGGTGCCGAGCAGCGCCGCGACCGCTCCACTGAGGATGGTCCGGAACCGGTGCCCGGTACCGGCGTTCACCGTCGTCCCGTCCGATCGCAAGCTGTCGCGCACGCGGCTGAGACTACCGTCGCCGCGCTGTTCGTGCGGTGACGGGAGCAGGGGCGGGGTCAGCCCTCCGCGGGCTCGCTGGTGAAGAGCGCCAGCAGGGCGCCGACCTGCTGGTCGGCCTCGGCCGGGTGGCGGAAGTGGCCGCTCGGGTTGATCGTGTACTCGTTGCGCCGGCCCACCCGGGTGCGCCGCAGGTACCCGCCGGCCTCCAGGTCCGCCACGATCGCCTGGGCGGCCCGTTCAGTCACCCCGACCTCGTCGGCCACGTCCCGCAGCCGGGCGGTGGGGTTGCGCGCGATCGCCAGCAGCACGTGCCCGTGGTTGGTGAGGAAGGTCCAGTTCCGGGGGCTCCCGTTCCCGCCCGCTGTCGTCGCCATGGTGGCCATCGTATGGCCCGCCGCGCCGCCGGCCCGTCCTGGTCCGGCCCCGAACCGGCCGTCATCGGGTGTGGCTCAACACACGAAATGCGCTTCGCGTAAACCTTGACCCGCGTTCTGCTGCGTGTGACGGTGGTCGGCGAGGCCGCCTCCGCCGCCGGCCGGGTCGACCAGGTCATGGGAGGGCAGTGCATTGACGCCGACCACTCCGGAACAGGCACTCGCGGAGCTGTACGCCGGTAACCGCCGGTTCGTCACCGGTGCCCCCCGCCATCCCAATCAGGACGCCGGCCACCGGACCGCCGTCGCCGACGGACAGCACCCGTTCGCGGTGATCGTCGGCTGCTCCGACTCCCGGCTCGCCGCCGAGATCATCTTTGACCGGGGCCTCGGCGACCTCTTCGTGGTCCGCACCGCCGGGCACACCGTCGGACCCGAGGTGCTCGGCAGCGTCGAGTACGCGGTCACCGTCCTCGGCACGCCCCTGATCGTGGTGCTCGGGCACGACTCCTGCGGTGCGGTGCAGGCCGCCCGCGAGTCGGTGCGTACCGGCACTTCCCCGGCCGGGCACCTCGGCGCGCTGGTGGACGCCGTCGCCCCCAGCCTGCTGCGGGCCGGCCGGGAGGGCGTGGAGGACGTCGACGGCATCGTCGACATCCACATCGCGCAGACCGTCGAGGCCATGCTGGCCCGCTCCGCCGTACTCGCCGAGCAGGTGTCCGCCGGGCGGTGCGGGGTGGTCGGCATGTCGTACCGGCTCAGCGCGGGCGAGGTGCGGACGGTGGCCGAGGTGCCGGCCCGCACGCCGAAGCCGGCGGTACCCGGCCCGGCCGCCGCCACCGACCCGGCACCCACCGCCGTCGCCGGCTGAACCGAGACCGGAAACGCCACCGGGGCCGTCCCGCGAGGTGCGGGACGGCCCCGGTCGACGTACGGGGTCCTACAGCAGCGACATGTGGACGTGGTCGGTGTGGTTCGACGGCCCGCTGTACGACTTCCAACCGGTTGCCGGGAACCAGATCTGCCGGTTCCAGATCACGTAGTAGATGCCGAGCCGGTCGGCGTTGCGGATGAGGAAGGCGGCGACGTTGTTGCCGTACATCCGCGTGTCGTTGTTGTGCCAGGGGGAGAAGCCGCTCTTCTGCAGCGACCAGTCGCAGGCCCGGCCCTTCGGGTGCTCCCAGGGGCCGCCGGAGCGGTAGCACCCCACGAAGCGGTTGAACCCGGCCCGCTTGACCTCCTTGTACGCGTGCAGCGTGCGCGGGGTGATGCAGCCGGAGGTGGTCGGGTCGTTCTCGCTGCACGACTCCGGCTTCCAGTCGCCGTCGGCCGTCCGGCCGGGGCCCATCCGGGCCACCGGGGAGGTGGCCGAGACCAGGCCGCCGGTGAATCCGAGGCCGCCGACCAGCTTCAGCGCCTTCTCCGTCTCGGCCTTCTCGCGGGCCATCACGTTGGCGTACTTCTGCTGCTCGCGCACCTCGGCGTCGAGCGCGAGCTTGGCCTGCTCGGCGCGGTTCTTCGCCGCGTTGACCTCGGCGAGCTTCTGCGCGTTGACCATGTTCAGCTCGTCCAGCGCGGCGGCGCGGCGGACGAACGAGTCGGGCGTGTTGCTCTCCAGCAGCATGGTCATCGCACCCAGCCGGCCGGTCCGGTAGGACTGCGCTGCGATCGCGGTGACCTGCGGGCTCAGCGCGTCCAGTTGCTGCTGCGCCGCGCGGACCTCGAGGGCCAGCTGGAGCTGGCGCTTCTTGGACTTCTCCAGCTTGGTCTTGGCCTGGAGGTAGTTCTTGTTCGCCTGGGCGATCGCGTCGGTGATGAGGAGGTCGCCGTCCTCCTCGTGCTCCGCGGGCGCGGGGTTGGTCGGCGCGGCCACCGCCGGGGCGGCCCCGGCGAGAACGACGCACGCGGCGAACACGGCCACCACGGGTGTCAACCAGCGGCGCAGGGGTGCCGTCACAGTCTTCCCTTCCGTCGACCGCCGACCGGGTTAGCTGCCGGGTTCGGGACGGAAGCGGCCCCTACCGCTGGTGCGGATTCACCCCAGGTACCTGGTTCCCCGGCTCGCCCGTGGGCGATTGGGCGGTGGCACCGCTGGCGCCGCTGCGCGCCTTCGGCGGTGACCGGCAGCGAGGTTACCTGAGAGTGCGGGCGGGGATCTACGTCCGGAAGCCGACCAGAAGCCCTATTTCGCCGTTGCCCTGCGTGACCAGCGTCGCGTTTGGAAATCGCCGTCACGCTGCGCAGTGTCACCATGCCGCCTCCGTGTTTCGCGCCGGGCCGCGCGGCTCGGCGAGTGCCGCGAGCGCGTCGTCCCGGTCGACCGGCGGGCGCGGCGGGC
>NZ_JBSGJR010000171.1:0-11572 GCF_053605645.1 Micromonospora sp. NPDC003776 | reverse complement strand
GCTCGGGCGCCTCGACCGGGGCGACCTCGGGCTGGTCCGGCTCCGCGGCCGTGGAGCTGCCGGGCTGCTTGCTCATCGTCTCCCTCTCGACGGACGCCAGTCGGCCGCGCGGGGCCGGGCAGGTCACCGGCCATCCAGGGTACGCGCCACCCGGGGCCGGCCCCGCGCCCCTCGGGCCCGGCCGGTCCCGTCCGGGCATCGTCTCCGGGGACGGTTCGCCCGGCGTGCCCGGCGGCGACGAAGCGTGGCCTCTCGCGGGTGACCCGCGCGGTTACCCGCCGGAGGGGTCTGGCGACGGATCGCAGGCGGGAGGCCGGATTGGCTGACGGTTGGTCGGGTAGGGGCGAGCGTCGGCCTACGGTCCGTCGTGCCGCAGTGCCGCCGGAGTTCCAGTCGGGGACGGCACCGGCGAGGATGTCCGGGGCTGCCGCATGGAAGAATTGGCCGAGGTCCCGCCACCGCGACCGGTCCGCCGCGCGGTGCCCGGCGCCCGGCCGCCCGGTCGGTGCCCGCGGGTCCGATTTCGCCACCGCCGTCGAGATCGCACAGGAGCCTGTGATGGACGCCGTGTTCTCCGTACCCGAGCCGCGCAACGAGCCGGTCCACACCTACGAGCCCGGCAGCGCCGACCGGGAGCGGCTCCAGCGGAGGCTGACCGAGCTGGCCGCCGACCGGATCGAGCTGCCGATGACCATCGCCGGCGAGCAGCGGATGGCCGGCGGTGAGTCGATCGACGTGGTGCAGCCGCACAAGCGCGCCCACGTGCTCGGCGTCACCGGTCACGCCACCCACGACGACGCCCGCGCCGCGGTCAAGGCGGCCAAGGACGCCGCCCCGATGTGGCGGGCGCTGCCCTTCGAGGAGCGCGCGGCGATTTTCCTGCGCGCCGCTGACCTGCTCTCCGGCCCGTGGCGGGACACCCTGAACGCGGCCACCATGCTGGGCCAGTCGAAGACCGTCGTCCAGGCGGAGATCGACTCGGCCTGCGAGTTCATCGACTTCCTCCGGTTCAACGTGTACTTCGCCCGCAAGTTGCTGGCCGAGCAGCCGATGTCCTCGCCCGGGGTGTGGAACCGGTTCGACCACCGCCCGCTGGAGGGCTTCGTCTACGCGGTCACCCCGTTCAACTTCACCGCGATCGCCGGCAACCTGCCCTCGGCGCCGGCCCTGCTCGGCAACACCGTGGTCTGGAAGCCCGGCCCGACCCAGCAGTTCGCGGCGCACTTCACCATGCGTCTGTTCGAGGCCGCCGGCCTGCCGCCCGGTGTGATCAACATGGTCACCGGGCGCGGCGAGGATGTCTCCGACGTGGTGCTCGCCGACCCCGACCTGGCCGGCATCCACTTCACCGGCTCGACCAAGGTCTTCCAGCACCTGTGGCGGACCGTCGGCGAGAACATCGCCCGCTACCGGGGCTACCCGCGCCTGGTCGGCGAGACCGGTGGCAAGGACTTCGTGGTCGCGCACGCCAGCGCCGACGTGGACGCCCTGCACACCGCGCTGATCCGCGGCGCGTACGAGTACCAGGGGCAGAAGTGCTCGGCGGCGTCGCGGGCGTACATCCCGCGCTCGATCTGGGAGGGCGGCCTGCGGGACCGGCTGGCGGCGACCGCCGACTCGCTGACCTACGGCGACGTGACCGACTTCAGCAACTTCGGCGGCGCGGTCATCGACGACAAGGCGTTCGGCCGGCACCTCGCCGCGCTGGAGCTGATCAAGGGTGACGACAGCTGCACGGTGCTGGCCGGCGGCACCGCCGACGACTCGGTCGGTTACTTCGTCCGGCCGACCCTCTTCGAGTGCTCGGACGCCGCGCACGAGACCTTCACCACCGAGTACTTCGGCCCGATCCTCGGCGTGCACGTCTTCGACGACGCCCGCTTCGACGAGGTGGTCCACCAGGCCGAGTCGATCGCCCCGTACGCCCTGACCGGGTCGATCTTCGCGACCGACCGCCGGGTGGTGGACCAGGTGGCGGAGAAGATGCGGTACGCGGCCGGCAACTTCTACATCAACGACAAGCCGACCGGCGCGGTGGTCGGGCAGCAGCCGTTCGGCGGCGCCCGGGCCAGCGGCACCAACGACAAGGCGGGCTCCTGGCACAACCTGGTCCGCTGGACGTCGCCGCGGACGATCAAGGAGACCTTCGTCCCGCCGACCGATCACACGTACCCGCACATGGGCTGAGGTGTGAGGAAGGGCCCCTCCGGGGGCCCTTCCTCACCCGCCCGGGCGGGTGGGTCGGGCGTCCCCGGCGGACTGTCGTCGCCCGACAGTGCACATCGGACCCGCCAACAGGTGGCGAAATCGGCGAAACGTGGACGCCGATGCCGACAAAGTGGCAGCTTAGAGGGCATGGCGGAATCCGGAGTCAACCCGACGGCCGCGGCCCTGCTGGGTCTGCTGCACGACGGCCCGATGACAGGCGGCCAGCTGATGGCCGCCGCCGAGCGGCGGCTGGCGCCGTACTGGTCGATGACCCGCAGCCAGGTCTACCGGGAGCTCCCGGTGCTGGCGGAGAAGGGTCTGGTGCGGCTCGGGAAGCCCGGGCCGCGGATGAGCCAGCCGTACGCGCTCACAGCGGCCGGGAAACGGACATTCTCCCGCTGGCTGGCGGAGAATCCCGGCAAGGACACCATCCGTAACCCGATCGCGCTACGGATCGCCTTCGGCAACCTGCACTCGGCCAGCCAGCTCAAGAACCTGTACGCCTCGGCGAACGAGTACCACACCGAGGCCCTGGCGGCGGTGCGTGAGCAGGTCAAGAATGCCAAGAAGGAAGGCGACAACTACGACGCCAGCGCGTTGGAGTTCGCGGTCGCCTACCACAAGGCGGCGCTGTCCTGGCTCAAGAGCGCCCCGGTCGGCTGACCACCTGCCGCGGGTGAGGCGACCCAGGCAGTAGGCTTGTCTGTCGTGACCGCTGCCGATTACGCCGAACAGCTCAAGGAACTCGACGCCACCCTGCGCAACATCGAGGCCGTGCTCGACCTCGACAAGCTGCGCGAGCAGAAGGCCCGCCTGGAGCAGGAGGCCTCCGCGCCCGACCTCTGGGACGACCAGGCCAAGGCGCAGCAGGTCACGTCCCAGCTGTCGTACGTCAACGGCGAGATCAGCAAGCTGGGCAGCCTCCGCTCCCGGCTCGACGACGCCGGGGTGCTGCTGGAGCTCGCCCAGGCCGAGTCGGACCCGGGCACCCTGGCCGAGGTGGAGTCGGAGATCACCGGGCTGACCAAGGCCATCCAGGAGATGGAGGTCCGCACCCTGCTCTCCGGCGAGTACGACTCCCGGGAGGCGCTGGTCGCCATCCGGGCGGGCGCCGGCGGGGTGGACGCGGCGGACTTCGCCGAGATGCTGCTGCGGATGTACCTGCGCTGGGCCGAGCGGCACGGCTACCCGACCGAGGTCTACGAGACCTCGTACGCCGAGGAGGCGGGCCTGAAGTCGGCCACCTTCACGGTCAAGGTGCCGTACGCCTACGGCACGCTCAGTGTGGAGTCCGGCACGCACCGGCTGGTGCGGATCAGTCCGTTCGACAACCAGGGTCGCCGGCAGACCAGCTTCGCCGGTGTCGAGGTGCTGCCGGTCGTGGAGCAGACCGACCACATCGAGATCCCCGAGAACGAGATGCGGATCGACGTCTACCGGTCCTCGGGCCCGGGTGGGCAGAGCGTGAACACCACCGACTCGGCCGTCCGGATCACCCACATCCCGACCGGCATCGTGGTCACCTGCCAGAACGAGAAGTCCCAGCTGCAGAACAAGGCGTCCGCGCTGCGGGTGCTCCAGGCCCGGCTGCTGGAGCGCAAGCGGCAGGAGGAGCAGGCCAAGCTCCAGGGCCTGAAGACCGACGCCGCCGGCTCCTGGGGCGACCAGATGCGCTCGTACGTCCTGCACCCGTATCAGATGGTGAAGGATCTGCGTACCGAGCAGGAGACGGGCAATCCGTCCGCGGTCTTCGACGGCGAGCTGGACGGCTTTATCGAGGCCGGTATCCGCTGGCGGAAGCAGCAGCAGCTCACCGCTGACGGTGCGTGATCGGGGTTGGACGGAGCGCGTCGTCGATCTCTGTCTGACCGGCTGAATCGATGACGCGACTCGCAACGATGGGGCGGGGGGCTTGGCTCTTCCGTTACACCGCGTAGACTCTCGACCCGTGATTCAGCTTGAGCAAGTGACGAAGACGTACCCGAAGGCGTCCCGGCCTTCGCTCGACAACGTGTCCGTCTCGATCGAGAAGGGCGAGTTCGTCTTCTTCATCGGTCCATCCGGCTCCGGCAAGTCCACGATCATCAAGATGCTGCTGCACGAGGTCACCCCCAACAAGGGGCGGGTCGTCGTCAACGGCAAGGACGTCACGTCGATGCGTGCCTGGAAGCGACCCCACTTCCGGCGCTCCATCGGCTGCGTCTTCCAGGACTTCCGGCTCCTGCCGAACCGCACCGCGTACGAGAACGTGGCGTTCGCGCTGGAGGTGATCGGCAAGACCAAGGCGGTCGCCCGCCGGGTCGTGCCGGAGGTGCTGGAGCTGGTCGGTCTCGGTGGGAAGGAGCACCGCTACCCGCACGAGCTCTCCGGTGGTGAGCAGCAGCGGGTCGCGGTGGCGCGGGCGTTCGTGAACCGGCCGTTGATCCTGCTGGCGGACGAGCCCACCGGAAACCTGGACCCGGACACCTCGATCGAGATCATGCGCCTGCTGGACCGGATCAACCGCACCGGCACGACCGTCGTGATGGTCACGCACGACTCCAACATCGTGAACCAGATGCGCCGCCGCGTCGTCGAGATCGAGAGCGGCCGCATCGTGCGCGACCAGCACCGTGGCGTCTACGGCTGAGCCGTCCCGGCTGACGATCCGTAGACCCTGACGACGAACACCTCACGCCGGAGAGCCGGAGGAATTTCCCGATGCGGATGAAATACGTCCTGTCCGAGGTACTGGTCGGACTGTGGCGCAACGTGACCATGACCATCGCGATGATCATCACGATGGCGGTGTCGCTGTTCATGCTGGGCGGCAGCGGCCTTCTCTACCAGAAGGTCGGCGACATGAAGGACCTCTACTACGAGAACGTCCAGGTCTCGATTTTCCTCAAGACCGATGTCAGCGAGCAGCAGCGCACCGACCTGGACGCGAAGCTGAAGGGCGACCCCCTGGTCAAGGAGGTCACCTACGTCAACAAGGACGAGGCGTACAACCGCTTCAAGCAGATGTACGCGGACGCCCCGGACCTGGTGAACGCCGTCAAGCCGGACCAGCTGCCCGAGTCGTTCCGGATCACGCTGAAGAACCCGGAGCAGTACAAGAGCATCTACGACCAGTACAAGGACTCCGAGGGGGTCGACGAGATCGTCGACCAGAGCAAGCTGCTCGACAAGGTCTTCGGCGTGCTGACCGGGATCCAGAACTTCGCCCTGGCCATCGCGATCGTGATGGCGGTCGCCGCCCTCCTGCTGGTCGCGAACACCATCCAGGTGGCCGCCTACAGCAAGCGGCGCGAGGTCGCGGTCATGAAGCTGGTCGGCGCCTCCAACTGGTTCATCCAGGCGCCGTTCGTGCTGGAGGCGGTGGTCGCCGGCCTGTTCGGCTCGATCCTCGGCCTGCTGGCGTTGATCGGGGTCAAGCTGGTCGCCGGCGGTGGCTCGCTGGCCGCCCTGGAGGGCCTGATCACCCCGATCTCGTGGTCGGAGATCCTGCTCACGTTCCCGCTGATGGCCGCCGTCGGTGGTGTGGTCAGCGCGGTCACCGCCTGGGTCACGCTCCGCTTCTACCTGCGGGTCTAGTTTCCCGGTACGGCTCTCCCGGGGGCCCTTCCGCGCCGGAATAAACGGCGCGGGAGGGCCCTTGTGTTCGGGGTAGCATGATCTCCGCTCCGCCGGCCCGTGGGTCGCGGACCGATGGGAAGGGAGGTGGCGCCGGTGCCACGGGAAAAAGGCCGCAAGGTGGTCGCCTCCAACAAGAAGGCGCGCCACGACTACGCCATCCTCGACACGTACGAGGCGGGCATGGCGCTGACCGGCACCGAGGTCAAGTCGCTGCGGGCCGGCCGGGCGTCCCTGGTCGACGCGTTCGCCCAGGAGCGCAACGGCGAGCTCTACCTGCACGGCATGCACATCCCGGAGTACACCCAGGGCACCTGGACCAACCATGAGCCCCGGCGTACCCGCAAGCTGCTGCTCAAGCGGTTGGAGATCGACCGCCTGATCGGCAAGACCCGGGAGAGCGGTCTGACCCTGGTGCCGTTGCAGGTCTACTTCTCCGATGGCTGGGCCAAGGTGGAGATCGGCCTGGCCAAGGGTAAGAAGACGTACGACAAGCGGCAGGACCTCGCCAAGCGGGACGCCGAGCGGGAGATCGCCCGCGTGGCGGGTCGGCGCGGCAAGGGCATGGATGAGTGAGATTTCCGGTTTGTCCGGGTAGCCGGTCAGGGTCGGCCTCGGAATGAATCCGGTTGCGCCAGGCGTTAGGCTTGGTGTTGCTGCCGACAGGGGCAGCCCGTCGAGGGGGTGACTGGTTTCGACTTCGTACGTTGCGGCAGGGGAAGCGAGCCGAGGAAGCCGACGTCGTCTCGTGAATCGGTCGTCGGAAACCAATAAGCGCCAAGAACAATCGCGCTGACTTCGCTCTCGCCGCCTGAGGCGAGTAGCGAGTCTGTCGGCCTGGGAGTGCCTTCGACCCAGTTAGCCGGCATCAGCTAGGAGGCTGGCCAATCGGACCCGGTCGCGGGGTCCGTGCGGCGAGATCAATCAGCGACTGGGCCCGTCACACCGACTCGCTCGCGTGATCGGAGGGGCCGAGTAGAGGCACAGCGAGCTGCGCTCGGAGAAGCCCTGACAAGGCGGCGAAGGACCCGGGTTCGATTCCCGGCACCTCCACCGATCGCGAAGAGGGAGTGTCATCGACACTCCCTCTTCGTGTGTCTCCACCCGGATCGCGATTTGGCGTTAACGGACGTTGACACGAACCCTTGATTCGGCGTTAATGGACGTTGACATGAAAGTCACGCGTACCTACACCCAGAGCAAGCGCGCCGAGGCGGCCGCCGCGACGCGGCGACGGATCCTGGACGCCACCGTCGCGTTGGCGGAGCGGAAGGCGACGCTGGAGATCGTCCTCGCCGACGTGGCCGAGCGGGCCGGGGTCAGCGTGCAGACCGTCCTGCGCCACTTCGGCACCCGGGACGCCCTCCTCGAGGCCGCGCTGGTCCACGGCGCCGAGCAGGTCGCCGGGGAGCGGGAGACGCCGGTCGGGGACGTCGACGCCGCCGTCCGGATCATCTTCGACCACTACGACCGGCGCGGCGACGCGGTCATCGGCTTCCTCGGCCAGGAGCGCCGGGACGGGAAGATCAACGAGATGACCACCCAGGGCCGCGCCCTGCACCGCGAGTGGGTGCGGCAGGTGTTCGGCCCGCTGCTGCCCGACCCGCCCGACGACCGGGAAGCCACCGTCGACCTGCTCGTGGTCGCCACTGACGTCTACACCTGGAAGCTGCTGGTCCGGGACCGCGGCCTCGCCCGCGTCGACGCCGAGGCCCGGGTACGCCGCCTCATCCACGCCGTCCTGCCAGGAGGCGAACCATGACGTCCATCCTCTTCGTCACCTGGGACGGCGGCGGCAACGTACCGCCCACCCTCGCGGTCGCCCGGCAACTGCGGCACCGGGGGCACGGGGTCCGGGTGCTCGGCCATCCCGCGCAGCGGGACACCGTGGAAGGCGCGGGCCTGCCGTTTGAGGCGTACCGGAGGGTCCGGAACTGGTCGCCGGTGGCCCGGGTGGGTGGCTCCCGGCAGGCGCTGGGGTACCTGCGGCTCTTCACCGACCGGACCATCGGCGCGGAACTCGCGGACGCGCTACGGCGGGAGCCGGCGGACGTCGTGGTCGTCGACTGCCTGCTGCTCGGCGCGCTCGGCGCGGCACGGCGGCTGGGCGTCCGGCACGTCGCGCTCGTCCACACCCGGTACGACTACGTCGCGCGCACCTGGGCCGGCGGCCCGGTCGGCCTGCTGGGGCGGCTCACGGGACTGCCGCCCCGCCGCCTGCTCGACGGCGCCGACCGGGCCCTGGTGCTGAGTCTGCCCGAGCTGGAACCCGACCGGCCGCTGCCCGCCAACGTCCGGATCGTCGGCCCGGCCTGGCCCGCCGGCTGGTCGCCCGCCGAACCCCGCCCGGTCGACGAGCCGCGCATCCTGGTCAGCCTCAGCTCGATCCACTATCCCGGCCAGACCGCCACGCTGCAGGCGGTCATGGACGCGGTGGCCGAACTGCCGGTGCCGGTCGTGCTCACCACCGGGCACTCCGTGGATCCCGGCGAACTCCGGTTGCCGGCCAACGTGGACGCGCACCGGTTCGTGCCGCACTCGGCGCTGCTGCCGGCGGTGTCCCTGGTGGTCGGGCACGCCGGGCACAGCACCACGATGCAGGCGCTCGCGCACGACCTGCCGATGGTGCTGATGCCCATGCTGGCCCTCGGCGACCAGCCGGGCGTGGCGAAGGCGGTGCAGCAGCAGCGCGCGGCCACCACCCTCGCCCGCACCGCCGCCCCCGGCGAGATCCGGGCCGCGCTCCGGCAGATGCTCGCCGACGGGCCGCACCGTGCCGCCGCGGCGCGGCTCGGCGGGCGCATCCGGCAGGCGGACGGCGCCGTCGCCGCCGCCCGGGAGATCGAGGACGTCGCCGGCGCCCCCCGTCGCTCCGCCGCCCCGGCGTGACGCTCGTCGGGGCGGGCACGGCCTCCGCCGCTCGACGCGGCGGTCTACGCTCCCCGCTGTGACGACCGAGAAGATCCGCCTGTCCGTCGGCGCCTCGCCCGGCCAGCGTGCCCTGGCGGCGGTCGTGGGGGTCCTGTTCACCGCCTTCGGCGCCACGTTCGTGCTGCTGCCGGTCCTCGCCGACCGGATGCTGTCGCGGCTCACCGGCACCGGCGACCCGTTCCCGTCGTACGACGACGCGCGGGACCTGCCGCCCGGGATGCTCCCGCCGGAACTGACCGGCGGGTCCACCGCATCGGCGCTCGGCCCGGCGCGGTTCGTCGGGCTCTGCGGCCTGCCGGTCGTGCTGCTCGGGCTCTACCTGCTGCTGCGGGTGCTGCGCACCGCGGCCTGGCTGGACGGGACCCGCGCCTCGGTGCGCGGCGCCCTGGGCACCCGCACCGTCGACCTGGCCACCGCCGAGGTGCGGGGCGGCGCGCTCGTCCACCGCTCCGGCGACGACGCGGTGGTGCGGGTGCCGACCCTGATCGCCCGGGACCGGGACACCGGCCGCCAGGTCACCGTCCCGCTGCAGGGGATGGGGCTCGCCGGGCTGCCCCCGTACGAGCTGCGGGCGCTCGCCGACGCGATCACCGCCGGCCGTCCGACCGAGGGCCGGGACGCCGACGCGCACGTCCTCGCCGGGCAGCTGCGCGCCATGGCGGCCAACCCGCTGGGACTGTAGGGGCCGCTGGGGCCAGTGGGACTGCCGGGGCAGATGAGGCGACCGCCGGGCCTGGACAGGCTCCCCGACCGGGTTCACCATCGCTGTACGCGATAGCGAAGCAGCGACGGCTCCCGGCCGCGCCGAGCCGGAGCCGTCGGACGGGAGGTGCCCATGGTCACCGGTCCGATCCAGCAGCCCGTCGCCGCGGTGGCCCGACCGCCCGCCGCGCGCCAGCCGTGGCCCACCCTTGCCGTCGACCTGCCCGCCCTGGTCCGGGCGCTCGCCGTGCCGATGGGGGAGCCGTGCTGGCGGGAGCGGCTGGTCCACCACCTCGATCCGGTGCGGCAGGGCTTCGCCGAGCACGTCCGGGTCACCGAGGGTCCCACCGGGCTCTACGCCGAACTGCTCCTGCAGGCGCCCCGGCTCGACCGGGGCGTACGCCGGCTGACCCGGGAACACGCCCTGATCGTGGCGGCGCTGGCCGCCCTCCAGCACGCCGCCGCGCTGCCCGAGGTGTCCGCCGAGGAGCTGCGATCCCGGGTCGGTGAGCTGCTCCGGGCGCTGCACCGGCACCGGCAGCGCGGCGCCGACCTGCTCTGGGAGGCGTACCAGGCGGACCTGGGCGGCGAGGACTGACCCGGGAACCGGGCGCACCGGCGGCGCGTCCAAACACCATGCGTCGCTCGACGGCCCTGCTGGGCCTGCCGCTCCTGCTCCTCGCCGGCTGCGCCGCGCCCGGCTCCGGCCCGGCCGCGCCGCCCGCCACCGGTCCCGGCGGCAGTGGCTGGCCGGCGTTCGACCAGCGGGCCGCCCAGGTGGCCGACGCCTGGCATCCGGGCGACGCGTGGCGCAGCGGGTACGTGCCGCTCGAGGACGGCACGGTGCTGGCCGGCGACCCCGGTTTCACCGGCGACACCAAGGTCGCGTTCGGGCAGGGCTGGTTCCGGGAGCAGATCGAGCTGCCCACCGCCGTACCGGCCGACGGCACGGTGCGCTTCCCCGACGGCACGCTGCGGGTGCCGCTGGTCAGCGCCGCCGCGGCGTACGCCCAACTGGACCGGGGCGACCCGCCGCCGTGCGCCGGCCGGCCGATGAAGCCCACGACGGGTGGACCCGGCAGGCCCGGCCCGGGCGGCGGTCCGACCATCGAGCCGGGGCCGGACGGCCCGGTCGGCACCCCGGCGACCGAGCCCTGCGTGCCGCTGACCGTCACCGGAGCGACGTTCGGCAGCGCCACGGTCCGGACCAGCCGCGGGCCGGCCCAGGTGCCGGCGTGGCTGTTCACCGTGGACGAGTTGCGGGTGCCGGTGGCCCGGGTCGCGGTCGCGCCGAGCGCCGTCGGCGCCGTGCCCGAGGGGCTCACGCCCACGGGGTCCCTGCCGGACGGCGTGGTCACCGTGGAGAGCCTCGACGCGGTCGACGGGGCGCGCCTCGACTACCAGGTCGGGACCGGCGCCTGCGACAGCGAGCCCACCCCGCTGGTGCTGGAGCGGGACGACCTGGTGGTGATCGGGGCCGCGGTCACCACCACCCCGGGGCCGTGTACCGATCAGCTGGTCCTCAGGCCGGTCTCCGTCACGCTGAAGGCGCCGGTGGGCAAGCGGGCGGTGCTGGACGTGGGCAGCGGAACGGCGCTGGTGATGGGGCAGCGGCGGTGAGCCGTCACAGGATCTGCGGCACGTCGGTGCTGATCGGCACCGGCAGCACGGTCGGCCGGTCGGCGGCGAGCGCCGCGTCCAGCGCCGGGCCCAGCCCGTCCAGCGATTCCACCACCGCGGCGGCGCAGCCGTAGCCCCGCGCCACCGCCGTCACGTCCAACCCCGGCAGGTCCAGCGCGGGCACCCCCGGAGTGTGCTTCAGCTCGGCGAACGCCTTGAGGATCGCGTACTGGTGGTTGACCGGGACCAGGACGGCGAGCGGCAGGCGCAGCTGCGCCGCCGTCCAGAGCGCCTGCACGGAGTAGTGCAGCGAGCCGTCGCCGATCACCGCCACCACCGGCCGGTCGCGCCCGGTGTCGCGCTCGGCCAGGGCGATCCCCACCGCCGCGGGCAGGCCGAACCCCAGGCCGCCGCTGGCCATCGTGAAGTACGACCGGGGCCGGTCGACCCGCAGCCGGCGGCGCAGCGCCGACAGGTTGGACGGTGACTCCTGCAC
>NZ_JBSGJR010000170.1:0-11587 GCF_053605645.1 Micromonospora sp. NPDC003776 | reverse complement strand
GCCGCGCCGGCCCCCGACCCGCCGCTCGGGGTGGACGCCGACCTGCGCCCGGAGGGCCGGCAGGGCCCGCTGGTACGCAGCCTCGCCGCGTACGCGCAGTACTACGCCCGCTGGTCGAAGGTGTGGGAGGCGCAGGCGCTGCTGCGGGCCCGGTTCGTCTGCGGCGACGCCGACCTGGGCGCCGCGTTCGAGGCGGTGGCCGACCCGGTCCGCTACCCGGCCGACGGGCTGACCCGCGAACAGGTGGTGGAGATCCGCCGGATCAAGGCCCGGGTGGAGACGGAGCGGCTGCCGCGCGGCGCCGACCCGGCCACCCACACCAAGCTGGGCCGGGGCGGCCTCGCCGACGTCGAGTGGGCGGTGCAGCTGCTCCAGCTCCGGCACGCCGGCCGGCGGCCCGAGCTGCGCGGCACGCGTACCCTCGACGCCCTCGCGGCGGCCCGGGACGCCGGCCTGGTCGACCCCGAGGACGCCGCGGAGATGGCCGCCGGCTGGACCCTCGCCGCGCAGGTCCGCAACGCGCTGATGCTGGTCCGCGGCCGGGCCGGGGACCAGCTGCCCCGGCACGGGGTGGAGCTGGCCGGGGTGGTCCGCCTGCTCGGCCGGGACGACCCCGGCGAGTTCCTCGACGAATACCTGCGCATCGGCCGCCGCTCCCGCGCCGCGATGGAGCGGATCTTCAGTGCCTGAGGCGCACGGCAGGGGGCCCTTGTCGGCCGGGCGGGCGGGCGTGCTGGCGGCCGGCGTCGCGCTGCTGCTCGGCGTGGCCTTCCTGCTCGCCCCGCCGATGGGCACCGACCTGGCCGCCCAGGTCGCCCGGGCCGGCTTCGTCGCCCGTCACGGCGGCGCCCCGATCGACCTGGGCTGGTACGGCGGGGTGAACCAGTACGGCTACAGCCTCTTCACCGCCCGGCTGGGCGCCTGGCTCGGGGTACGGCCGCTGGGCGTCCTCGCCGCCGTGGTGGGCGCCGCGGCGCTGGGGCACCTCTTCGTCCGGCACCGGGCCCGCCGGCCGGTGCTGGCCGGGGTGCTCGGCGCGGTGGTGCTGGTCGGCAACCTGGCCAGCGGCCGGATCACCTTCGCCGTCGGCCTGGCGTTCGGGCTGCTCGCGCTCGGCGCGGCGGGCGCCGGGTGGCCGGGCCGACCGGCCCGGCTGATCCTGGCCGCCCTGCTCGCCGCGGCGGCCACCTGGGCCAGCCCGGTCGCCGGGCTCTTCACCGGTCTGGCCGGCGCGGCGCTGCTGCTGGCCGGGCTGCGCCGGGGCGACGGGCCGGGGCGCCCGCTGCCGGGCGGCTGGCGGGCGGACCGGCCGCTGGCGGAGAGCCTCGTCCTCTGCCTCGCGCCGGCGCTGGCGCTGGTCCCGATGGCCGTGCTGTTCGGCAACGGCGGCACCCAGCCGTACTCGGCCGAGTCGATGCGGATCAACGTGGCGCTGTCCGTGCTGGTGTTCGCGGTCGTGCCCCGGCGTCGCCGCGTGCTGCGGATCGGCGCCGTGCTCACCGTGCTGCTGCTGGTCGCCGCGTTCTACCTGCCCAGCCCGATCGGCTCCAACGCGCTGCGGCTGCCCATGCTCTTCGCGCTGCCGGTGCTCGCCGGGTACGCGCCGCTGCCCGGCCCGTGGCTGGCCGGCCTGCTCGCCGCCACCGTCTGGTGGCAGAACCCGGTGATGGTCAGCGACGTGACCCGGGCCGGCGCGGCGGAGAGCGCCGCGTCGTTCCACCGTCCGCTCGCCGACGAGCTGGCCCGGCGGCAACCCGTCGGCCGGGTCGAGGTGGTGCCGCTGCGCGACCACTGGGAGTCGGCGTACCTGCCGCCGACGGTGCCGCTGGCGCGCGGCTGGGAACGGCAGGTGGACACCGACCGCAACGGCCTCTTCTACGCCGACGGGCTGACCGCCGACGGGTACGCCGGCTGGCTGCGCCGGGAGGCGGTGCAGTACGTCGCGGTCGCGCCCGACGCGCCGCCGGACCGGTGGGGACGCGCCGAGGCCGACCTGATCGAGGCCGGCCAGCCGTACCTGCGCGAGGTCTGGCGCAACGCGGACTGGCGGCTGTACGCGGTGGTCGACCCGACGCCGCTGGTCGGCGCGCCGGGCCGGCTGGTCGCCGCCGATCAGGCCCGGGTGCGGTTCGCCGCGGACCGGGCGGGCGACGTGCCGGTGCGGGTCCGGTGGTCCCCCTTCCTCTCCCTGGCCGGGGCGGACGGCTGCCTGCGGGCGGGACCGGACGGCTGGACCGAGGTACGGGTGCGTACCCCCGGTGAATTCACCGTCTCCAGCCGGCTGACGCCGGCGAACCACTGCTGAGCACCCGGCCCGGTCCGGTGCCCACCGTCGGCCCCGGCCGGCCGGGCTGGCAGCATGGCGGGGTGTCTCACCACCTCTCGCGCTGGACCGGCCTGGCGGGCTCGCTGCTGCTCGCCCTGTCCGCCTTCCTCGGTGGCGCCTACCCGCACGCGAACCTGCACCCCACCCCGGTCAACATCTGGCAGGGCCCGCACGGGCCGCTGATCCTCGGCGCCTGGCTGGTGGGCACCGCGCTGCTGGTCTGGGCCTGGTGGTCGCTGCGCGACCGGGTGCCGTCGGTGCGCTGGGCGCTGGTCACCGCCGCGCTCTGGCTGCTGCCGATGCTGATCGCGCCGCCGTTCGGCAGCCGGGACGTCTACGCGTACGCCTGCCAGGGCGCGAGCTTCGCGGGCGGGATCAGCCCCTACGAGCAGGGCGTCTCCGCGCTGCCCTGCCCGTGGTTGGACACCGTCTCCTTCATCTGGCGGGACACCCCGGCCCCGTACGGGCCGCTCTTCGTGGTGATCGCCGGCGCGGTGGTCAAGGCGACCGGTTCGCTGACCGCCAGCATCGTGCTGTTCCGCCTGCTCAGCCTGGCCGGCGTGGCGCTCACCGCGTACGCCGTGCCGGTGCTGGCCCGGCGCCGTGGCGTGCCGGCCGAGCGGGCGGTGTGGCTGGCGCTGGCCTGCCCGCTGGTGGCGATGCACCTGATCGGCGGCCCGCACAACGACGCCCTGATGGTCGGCGCGCTCGTCGCCGGGCTGGCCCTGGTCGCCTCCCGCCCGGGCCGGCCGGGTCCGCTGCTGGCCGCCGGGGCGCTGCTCGGCGTGGCGGTGGCGATCAAGGTGACCGCCCTGGTCGTGGTGCCGTTCGCGGCGCTGGCCGCGATGGTCGGGCCGTACCGGATCCGGACGCTGGTGCGCGACGGCGGGTGGGTGGTGGCCGGCGCGGTCGCGGTCGTGGTCGGGGTCACCTTCGGTGGCGGGCTGGACTTCGGCTGGGTCGGCGGGCTGTCGCAGGGCGGGGTGGCGGTCGCCTGGACCTCGCCGCCGACCGCGGTCGGCCAGACCGTCGGCTACCTCGCGGTGCTGTTCGGCGCGCACATCGACGCCCTCCCGGTGACCCGGGGGATCGCCGTGGTCCTGCTCGCCGTGCTGCTGATCTGGCTCTGGTTCCGGGCCCGGCACCGGGACCCGTTCTATTACGCCGGGCTGGCCCTTGCGCTGACCGTCGCCCTGTCCCCGGTGGTGCACCCCTGGTACTGGATCTGGCCGCTGACCGTCCTCGCCGCGACCGCCGCCGCGCGGGAGAAGTGGTACCTGGTGGTCGCCGCCGTCGGGTCGTTCCTGATCCTGCCGGACGGCACCGGCCTGCCCCGGTGGACCAAGATGCCCGGCGCGCCCCTGATGACGCTGTTGGTGATCGTGGTCACGATCCGCTTGGTACGGTCGGCTCGGGCGGCCCGGAAGCCCGTCGCCGCCGACGCGGCAGCCGACTGAGGAGAGGTGCCGGTGCGCGAGCCGGACGCGGTGCCCGACGGCCCGGTCCGGCCGGTCGGGGCCGCGTACGCCCGGTACGCCGGGCTCCTCGGCGCCGTGCTGCTGACCGTCGCCGGCTGGCTGGGCGGCGCGCTGCCCGACGCCCCGCCCGTCGACCGCCTCGCCGACGTGTGGCACGCCCGGCACGGCCCCGCGGTCGTCGGCTGCTGGCTGGCCGGCACGCTGCTGCTGGTCGGGGCGTGGTGGTCGCTGCGCTGGGGCGCCCCGTCGACCCGGTGGGCGTACCTGACCGCCGGGCTGTGGCTGCTGCCGCTGCTGGGCGCGCCCCCGCTGGGCAGCCGGGACGTCTACTCGTACGCCTGCCAGGGCTGGTCCTGGGCGCACGGCACCGACCCCTACCGGCGCGGGGTGGCGGCGGCCGGCTGCCCGTGGACGGACGCGGTGTCACCGATCTGGCGGGACACCCCGGCCCCGTACGGGCCGTTCTTCGTCCTGCTGGCCGGCCTGGCGGTGCTCGCCGGCGGCGGCCTGGTCGGGGCGCTCGTGCTGCTGCGGGTGGTCGCGGTGGCCGGGCTGCTGCTGGCCGCGCTCTGCCTGCCCGGGCTGGCCCGGGCCGCGGGGGTGCCGACCCGGCGGGCGGCCTGGCTGGCGCTGGCCTGCCCGCTGGTCGGGGTGCACCTGGTCGCCGGCGCGCACAACGACGCGCTCGGCCTGGGCCTGGTGCTGTTCGGGCTGCTGGTGCTGGTCCGCGGGCCGGGCCGGCCGCGGGCGCTGCTGCTGGCCGGGGTGCTGCTCGGCCTGGCGGTCGCGGTGAAGGCGGTCGCCGTGGTGGTGCTGCCGTTCGCCGCGCTCGCCGCGACGCCGGGCCGCCACACCTGGCGGGCGCTGCTGCGCGACGCCGGCTGGCTGGCCGGGGGAGTGCTGGCCGCGGTGCTGGCCTGCTCCCTGGTCACCGGGCTGGGGCTGGGCTGGGTGGGCGGGCTGGCGCGCAGCGGTGACTCGGAGCAGTGGACCTCGCCACCCACGGCGGTGGGTTTCGTGGTCGACTACGCGGGCGCCCTGCTGGGCCGGGAGCCGCACGCCGTGCCGGTGGTCCGGGTGGTCGCGCTGGCGCTGCTCGCGGTGCTGCTGGTGACGCTCTGGTGGCGGTCCTGGACGGCGCTGCACCGGCTGGGCGCCGCCCGGCCCCGGGTGGCCCTGATCGGCGCGGGCCTCGCGCTGGCCGCCACCGTGCTGCTCGCCCCGGTCCTGCACCCGTGGTACGCGGTCTGGCCCCTGGCCCTGCTCGCGGTGGCGACCCGGTCGCCGGCCCGGGCGGTGTGGTTCGTGGTGCCCTGCGCGGTGGCGTCGGTGCTGGTCCTGCCGGACGGCACCAATCTGGCCCGGTTCACCAAGGCGCCCGGGGCGATCCTGATGACAGGGCTGGTCCTGCTGGTCGCAGTCCGGGCGGCACGGGCCAGCGTGGCCCGTCGCGCCCGCTGATTTCCGTAAGTGGTTCACCCATTACCGGCAGGCCGGCTGAACCCGCCCGGTCGCCCCGCCCCGTTGTCGGGGCAGGGCGACGCGGTGCGCTACCGGCGCGAGCGATGGAGGGCCTGGTTGGCTTGCCATCCCGCCCACCGCCGGGTCGCCATCGCCACCGCGAGGGTGGCCGGCCCGAGCATGGTCACGGCCAGCGCGACGCCGATGAGTGAGGAGTAGGTGTAGAGGTGCATGCCGGCCGCCAACTCGCCGACGCAGAGTAGGCCGACCGGGGTGAGCAAGACCAGGATCGCCCAGACGCCGCGCATGTCCCGTCGTGCGGCCAGCCCGGCTGCAATCAGTACGGCGGCCGCGAGCAGGGCGGCGCCCGCCACCGGCCGGAGTTCTGTGATTGGCCCGTGGTACGCCCACCAGCCGGGATCCTTGAGCCGGCCAACTGCGAGCAGAGCCGCCGTCCCCATCGCCGCAGGCAGGGCGATCCGGCTCGACCGGCCAAGTCGGTCGGGCAGGGCCAGGGCCACCAGCCCCAGCGCGATCTGCGGAACCAGCACCAGCAGCGGCGGCCGGGGCAGGCCCACCAGCGCGCGGACCGGAATGACCGCGACGGTCAGGACCAGGGCGACCACCACGGCGGTCCGGGCCACCCGGCCCGGGGCAACTAGGGCCATGACGGCAGCCACCAGCCATGCTCCCCAGGCGACCGCCCCGGCGCTGTTGACCGGGCCGAGGCTCCGGAAACCCAGGTCTGCCGAGAGGTGATGGGTCTCCGCGACCGACCAGCCGGCGGCGAGGGCGCTTGCGGTGATGAATGCGAGGACGGCGGCGAGGCGTACGCCGGGGGCCAAGTCGGACGCGCCAGCGGCTCGCAGCCGCTGGCGTAGGCCACCGAGCACGAGGTCGGCGGTGTCCGCAAGCGACGGTCGGCGCTGGCCCGGTCGGGCCAGGTCGAGGTACGTGCCAACGATTTCCGCACCGCGCGCCCGCCGGTACTCCGAGGGGTACGCCCTCAGCAGTCGGTGGTAGCGGCGTTCGAGTTCGTTCATGCCAGCCCTCCCGCGATACGTGGGATCGATCGCGTGCTGCTCCCGCGGGCCCGTAGCCGGGCGGTGGCCGCCTCCACGTTGCGGCGCAGCCGCTCTGTCTCGGCCGTAAGGGTGGCGTCGCCGGCACCGGAGAGGCGGTAGTAGCGGCGCAGCCGCCCGTCCACGACCTCCTCCCTGTCGACCTCGACCAGGCCGGCGTCCACCAGTCGGTCCAGTGCGCCGTAGAGGGTGCCGGGGCGCAGCGACACGCGTCCCTCGGACAGGGTGGCGACCTCGCCGATGACGCGGTAGCCGTGCATCGGCTCACCGGCGAGCGCGGTCAGGATCAGGAAGGTGGGTTCTCGGAGCGGTGTGTCCACCGGCTCAATATAACGGATGCGAAGGTATAACGGGGGGCGATACAATGAGGCCGGGTCGGTGCGTGGAGCTGATCAGCAGTCGAAGAACTGATTACCGGGGCGGCGTGGCCTGCAGCAACTACGGTCACATGCCGCATGACTTGCGAAAACACGGCTTATCGATTCGCATCGTTTCGCGCTTGCTCACATCCCCATCGATACCCGATGTGTACCCGATTTGGTGCCGCATGATCCTTGGGAGGGAGTGATCATCGTCTACGATCGGGCGATGCCGGGGTGATCTTCACGTTGGCGGATCGTGTCTGCGTACCATCGCACCGTGAGTCGCGACTACGCAGCCCGGCTTGCAGCGGGTGTTCCGGTTGGGGCGGACCGATGAACAACGTCCGGGCGCTCATCGTGTGTGGTGTGGTCGCCGCCGCGCTGGCCATCGCTCTCATCGTGATCGGGCTGCAGGGGCAGACCGGGCTGCGGGCCGGGTTCTGCATTTTCGGTGGGCTCCTTCTTCCGGTCGCGGCCGCATTCCTGGCCGAGGCGATGAAACGGGGCGGGCCGTGAGCAGCCCACCCTGCGCCGAGTTCGCACCGGGAACTGCGCGACCTCGCGGAGCGTCCGTCGCAAATCCAGGCTTGGGTTCGCGGGCTGGAGGGGCGTTTGGCGACCAGCACGGCGCGAACCGTGTTCGCGAACCTGTCCGCAGTCTTCACGGCAGCCGTCGACGACGGGTTGATCTCGCGGAACCCGTGCCGGGTCGACTCTGTGAAAGCGCCAAAACTGAAGCGGCGGAAGGTACGTCCGTGGTCGGCCGAACGCGTCGCGGAAGTCCAGTCGGGTCTACCCGACAGGTACGCCGCAACTATCGACTGCGGTGCTGGTCTCGGCCTCCGTCAGAGTGAGGTGCTCGGGCCTGGCGGTGGACGACGTTGAGTGGCTGCGTGGCCGCGACGCGTGGGTCCACGTACGCCGACAGGTGAAGCAGATTCATGGGCGGCTGGTATTCGCGCCACCCAAGCGAGGGAAGGAGCGCGACGTGCCGCTGTCCGAGGCGGTGGCGCTACGGCTGGCCGCGCACCTGAAAGCCTGGCCCGCCCGATCGGTCACGTTGCCGTGGCTGGTGCGGGACGGCAAGCCGGTCGCCGCAACCTTGATCTTCACCAGCCGGGAGAGCAAGGCGGTCAACCGCAACTACTACAACGCCCATCTATGGAAACCGGCGCTCGTCTCGGCCGGTGTGATCCCAAGCCGGAGCCGGGAGAGCGGCACGTCGAGTCGCGAGAGCACGGGTTCCACGCGCTGCGGCACCGGTACGCCAGCGTGATGCTGGCCGATGGCGTCGACATCCGTTCGCTTGCTGAGTATCTCGGTCACGAGGATCCCGGATTCACCCTCCGGACGTACACACACCTGATGCCGTCGGCGGCGGACCGAGCGCGCCGGGCCATCGATCGCGCGTACGGGGCGGCGACCGATGGCCCGGCGGATGTACCCAATCTGTACCGAGGGAGTGTGCTGGGGGCGTAATCCCTGGTCAGAGGGCTGCTAACTCAGCAGTCGAAGTACATCGCGAACTCGTGCGGGGTCGGGCGCAGACGCACCGGGTCGACCTCGTTGGTCCGCTTCCAGTCCACCCAGGTGGAGATCAGGTCCGGCGTGAAGACGCCGCCGTCGAGCAGGTAGTCGTGGTCGGCCTCGAGCGCGTCGAGCACCTCCGGCAGCGAGCCCGGCACCTGCTTGACGTCGCCCCACTCCTCCGGCGGCAGGTCGTACAGGTCCTTGTCGATCGGCGCCGGCGGCTCGATCTTGTTCTTGATGCCGTCCAGGCCGGCCATCAGCATGGCCGAGAAGGCGAGGTACGGGTTGCTGGACGGGTCCGGCACCCGGAACTCGACCCGCTTGGCCTTCGGGTTGCTGCCGGTCACCGGGATCCGGGTGCACGCGGAGCGGTTGCGCTGCGAGTAGACCAGGTTGACCGGCGCCTCGAAGCCCGGCACCAGGCGGCGGTACGAGTTGACCGTCGGGTTGGTGAAGGCCAGCAGCGACGGCGCGTGGTGCAGCAGGCCGCCGATGTACCAGCGGGCGGTGTCGGAGAGGCCGGCGTAGCCGGTCTCGTCGTAGAACAGCGGCTCGCCGTTCAGCCACAGGCTCTGGTGGGTGTGCATGCCGGAGCCGTTGTCGCCGAAGAGCGGCTTGGGCATGAAGGTGGCGGTCTTGCCGTTCGCCCATGCCTCGTTCTTTATCAGGTACTTGAAGAGCTGGAGCTGGTCGCCGGCGTGCAGCAGGGTGGAGAACTTGTAGTTGATCTCCGACTGGCCGGCGGTGCCCACCTCGTGGTGCGAGCGCTCCACGGTGAAGCCGGCGTCCACCAGGCGGCGGACCATGCTGTCGCGCAGGTCGGCGTAGTGGTCGACCGGCGGCACCGGGAAGTAGCCGCCCTTGTACGCGGTCTTGTAGCCGCGGTTGCCGCCCTCCTCCTCGCGGCCGGTGTTCCACGCGCCCTCGATCGAGTCGATGTAGTAGAACGACCGGTGCGCGGAGGTCTCGTGCCGGATCGAGTCGAAGATGTAGAACTCGGCCTCGGCGCCGAAGTAGGCGGTGTCGGCGATGCCGCTCGACGCCAGGAACGCCTCGGCCTTCTTCGCCACGTTCCGCGGGTCACGCGAGTAGGCCTCGCGGGTGAACGGGTCGTGGATGAAGAAGTTCAGCGCGAGGGTCTTCTGCGCGCGGAACGGGTCGATGAAGGCGCTCGCGACGTCGGGGAGCAGGAGCATGTCCGACTCGTGAATCGCCTGGAAGCCGCGGATCGACGAACCGTCGAACGCGAGGCCGTCGGTGAAGACGCTGTCGTCGAAGGACTCGACCGGCAGGTTGAAGTGCTGCATCACGCCGGGCAGGTCACAGAAACGTACGTCGACGAACTTCACGTCCTCGTTCTTGAGGTATCGCAGGAGTTCCTCGGGATTGGCGAACACACGTCCTCCTGGCAGGTCCACTCCGGTGGCTGGCTCCTGGCGACGGTATGGCGGCGGGGTTGCCCGGCCGTGTCTCCTCTGTTTCCGCCGTGTTACGTCCCTCGCGGAGCGTCATCTGGGCCGCTCAGTCGCCATCGGGTCTCCATTCGGACGATACCCGCCGCACGGATGTGGCGCTAATTGATGCCTTTGGTCCGATTCTTCACCCTGCGTCGAACCGGCCGTGAGCGACACCCCTGCCCAGCCCGGCCTCCCCGGCCCCGGATCTGCCCTGACTACCCTTGACCGCTGTGACCGATACCGCCGCCGTGCCGGTGCCGCCCGCCGCGGACCCAACCTTCACGCCCCCGAGCCTCGGCCGCCGCTTCGGCGCGCTGGTCATCGACTGGGTGCTCTGCCTGCTGATCTCCAGGATCTTCGCCGACCCGGCCCGGGACGGCTGGGCCCCGGTGCTGGTGCTGATCCTCGAGTACGGCTTCTTCCTCGGCCTGCTCGCCCAGACCCCCGGCATGTACGTCACCCGGATCCGCTGCCTGTCCTGGGCCGACGGGGGCCGGATCGGGCTGGCCCGGGCGCTGCTGCGTGGCCTCCTGCTCGCCCTGGTCGTCCCCGCCCTGATCATGGACGGGCACCGCCGCGGCTGGCACGACCGCCTTGCCGGCTCGGTCATCGCCGACGCCGCCCGCCCCACCCCGCGTCGCTAGGCGCTGCTCCCGGGAAAGAGTGGTCATCCGGCGGCCGGAGGCCACTCTTTCCGTGCACGAGGGCGGATCTTGCGGCGCGGCTCGGGAAGGGCCAACGAGAAAGGAGCCGGGCCCGTGCGGGTCCGGCTCCTTTCGTGTACGGCGGGGGTCAGCGACCCCGGGTCTGGCGGAAGGCGCCGCGCGGCGGCCGCATGTTCTTGGGGATCGCGCCCTTGGGCATCTGCGGGCGGGCGGTGAGCGCCTTGAGCCGCTTGTCGAGCGCGTTGACGTCCTTCGGGGTGAGGGTGCGGGGCAGCCGCATCAGGGTCATCCGCAGCTTGCGGATCGGCAGCTCACCCTCGCCCTGGCCGATCATGAAGTCGTGCAGCGGGGCGTTGCCGATCACCTTGGCCAGCCGGCGCTTCTCCTGGCCGAGCAGGCCCCGGACCCGCTGCGGGTTGCCCTCGGCCAGCAGGATCACGCCCGGACGGCCAAGCACCAGGTGCACCATGTCCATCTGCGTGGTGGAACTCACCGCCGGGGTGACCCGCCAGTCGCCGCGCATGCTCTCCATGATCTGCGCGGCCGCGCCCGGCTGCCCCTCGGCGGCGTTCATCATCGCCTTGTTGGACCGCAGGTTGAGCACGATCAGCACCGCGAGCAGGGCGAACAGGATGCCGATCGGCAGCCAGATCCAACCCCAGAACAGCACCGCGACCACGGTGAGCGCGAGCGGGATCAGCACCGCCGCCGCGGTCAGCGGCGCGAACCACCGGTCCTGCTTGGCGGTGAACTGGAACACCATCCCGATCTGCTTCAGCCGCTGGCCGAACGAGACCTTCTCCTGGGGCTTTGCCATGCCGCAGAGTCTAGTGGGCGCCCCGCGAACCGTTGATCCGTGGCTGCCACTCCGCGGCGGCTGAGTACCTTACGGCGCCGCCGGGCCGCTGAGGCCCCCCGGTAAGGAGGGGGAGCGGCCGAAGATCAGGCGGCGGACCCATGCCCCGGGGGCACCTTCGCGCGGAAAGTCAGTGTCGACAGCGAAACGAGATCCGACCGGGGAGACCGAGATGTTCGGCAACGACGCAGACCTGATGCTCACCATCCACCGCAGCCACGCCTCCGAACTCCAGGCCGACGCGGCCCGCGACCGGCTCGCCCGCTCGCTGCCCTGGCGAACCGGTTGGCCCGCCAGTCGATCGGGTCCACCCCGATGGTGTCGAGCACCCAGTTGACCAGGCCGAAGTCCTTCGCGTAGATCATCGAGA
>NZ_JBSGJR010000169.1:0-11635 GCF_053605645.1 Micromonospora sp. NPDC003776 | reverse complement strand
CCACCATCATTCCCGGGGTCCGTCACCCCGTCGGGCGGGGCGGTCTTCCTCGGCCGTTCACCCGTGTTCAACGACCCCGCCCCGCCCACCATTCCGCCCCCACGATGCCCCCGGTCACACCCCCAACCGGACACCACACCCATCGGGGGCCGGACCGTCCAGCCGTCCAGGCCATCGGTGGAACGCCATGGACGTCTCCGGGCCCCGGTGACCTCCATGGCGTTCCACCCACCCACGCCCGAGCCGGCCCACGATCGGACAATTGCCACCCAATGCCGGCCGGCCTCGACCAGCGCGAGCACACCCACCCCGGGGCGGCCTCGCCCGGCAACTTCGACCGAAACTGCTGCCTCCCGCGGCGTTCAGGGCAGCAACTTCCCTGATGTTGCTGCCCAGCCGCTTGATCCACTCGGCCTGCCGCAAGGCGCCCGAATCGGCCGCCCGGACGCCGCGTTTGCCGCAAAGCGCCGCTGACCGCCAGCTCGGACGCCGCGGTTTGCCGCAGGGCGCCGCTGACCGCCGGCCCGGACGCCGCGGTTTGCCGCACGGCGCCGCTGACCGCCAGCCCGGACGCGGCGCCGCATCGGCGCAGGGCGGGTTACGGGGCCGTGGCACCGGGCCGGGGCAGCCGGGACCGTACCTTCTCGGCGCAGGTCGAGACCACGGTCCGCGCGTTCAGTCCCAGGCTCTCGATCGCGACGAGCGCCGTGAACACGACGTCGGCCAGTTCGGCCGCGACGTCCTCCCGGGTGTGGGTGACCCCCTTGCGAGGGTTCTGCCCGAGCACTCCGATCCAGGCGGCCGCCGCCTCCCCCGCCTCCTCGGTAAGCTTCAGGAGGCGGCAGGTCAGCTCGGTGTCGCCGGACCCGTTGGCGGCGTCCAGCCAGTCCCGGGAGGCCCGGGCCGCGTCCCAGATCAACTCGTCCACTTGACCAGTGAACCGGACGGCCGTGACGATCCGTATCCGGGGGCACGGCGTGACGACGGGGCCGCCGCCCGGACCGGAAGGGACGTGTCGGTGATGCCGGAGACGGTCGAGACCGTGTTCACGAACGTGGTCCAGCGCAACCCGGGCGAGCCCGAGTTCCACCAGGCGGTACGGGAGGTGCTGGAGAGCATCGGCCCGGCGCTGGCCCGGCACCCCGAGTACGCGGAGGCGCAGATCATCGAGCGCATCTGCGAGCCGGAGCGGCAGATCATCTTCCGGGTGCCGTGGGAGGACGATCACGGGCGGGTGCGGGTGAACCGCGGGTTCCGGGTGGAGTTCAACAGCGCTCTCGGCCCGTTCAAGGGCGGGCTGCGCTTTCACCCGTCGGTCTATCTGGGGATCATCAAGTTCCTCGGCTTCGAGCAGATCTTCAAGAACGCGCTGACCGGTATGCCGATCGGCGGCGGCAAGGGCGGCGCCGACTTCGACCCGAAGGGCCGCTCGGACCGGGAGGTCATGCGGTTCTGCCAGAGCTTCATGACTGAGCTGTACCGGCACATCGGCGCGGAGACCGACGTGCCGGCCGGGGACATCGGCGTCGGTGCCCGGGAGATCGGCTACCTGTTCGGCCAGTACAAGCGGATCACCAACCGGCACGAGTCGGGGGTGCTCACCGGCAAGGGCCTGTCGTACGGGGGCGCACAGGTGCGCCGGGAGGCCACCGGGTACGGGGCGGTCTTCTTCGCCGAGGAGATGCTCAAGCAGACGGGCAACAGCCTGGAGGGCAAGCGGGTGGTGGTCTCCGGCTCGGGCAACGTGGCGATCTACGCCATCGAGAAGGTGCACCAGCTCGGCGGCCGGGTGGTGGCCTGCTCGGACTCCCACGGGTACGTGCTGGACGAGAAGGGCATCGACCTGGCGCTGCTGCGGGAGCTGAAGGAGGAGCGCCGGGTCCGGCTCGACACCTACGTCGAACACGAGCCGCGGGCGGTGGCGGTCTCCGGCCGTACCGTCTGGGAGGTGCCCTGCGACCTGGCGCTGCCGTGCGCGACGCAGAACGAGATCGGCGGCGCGGAGGCCGCGGCGCTGGTGGCCGGCGGCTGCCTCGCCGTGGTGGAGGGGGCGAACATGCCCACCACCCCGGAGGCGGTACGCATCCTCGGCCGGGCCGGGGTGCGGTTCGCGCCGGGCAAGGCGGCCAACGCCGGTGGCGTCGCGGTGAGCGCGCTGGAGATGCAGCAGAACGCCAGCCGGGACCGGTGGACGTTCGCCCATTCGGAGCAGCGGCTGCGGGAGACGATGCGGGACATCCACGCCCGCTGCTGGGCCACCGCCGAGGAGTACGGCCTGCCGGGCGACTACGTGGCGGGCGCCAACATCGACGGCTTCCGGCGGGTGGCCGAGGCGATGCTCGCCCAGGGGCTGGTCTGACCCTCCACTCTGGCCGCCTGACCGTGCGGTCAGACAGCGATTGACAGCTGTCGAGGGCGAGCCTAGGTTCAGGTCGCTACCGGCCGGTAGGCATCCGTCCCGCCTGGTCGCCCCGCCACCCGGGGCGGCACCCGTCCCCGGGGGAGCAACGATGCTGACCTCAACCACCCGCCTGGCCCGTCGGCTGCTCGCCATCGGCGCGGCACTCACCCTCACCCTCGGTCTGGCCGGCGCCGCGCCGGCCCTGGCGGCCGACCGTGACGACGACGGCAGCCAGCCGCTGCCCGGCTACACCATCAGCAATCCGCCGCTGGCGCCGCTGGTCGTCAACGGCGAGACCACCACCGTCCGGCAGGGCGTGCACGAGCACGCCGGCTTCATCATCGAGACCCCCACCCGCTGGAACGGCGAGCTGGTCATGTGGGCGCACGGCTACCGCGGCCAGGGCAACGTGCTCTCCCCGGAGCCGCCCGCGTTCGGCCTGCGCCAGCGGATGCTGGAGCAGGGGTACGCCTGGGCCGCCTCCTCCTACGACCGCAACGGGTACGACATCCGCTCCGGAGTGCTGGGCACCCGGGCCCTCGCCGAATTCTTCGCCGACACCGTCCGGAAGCCGAAGCGGGTGCTCATCGCCGGGGTGTCGATGGGCGGGCACATCATCGGCCGCTCGCTGGAGCAGTACCCGGGCTACTACGACGGGGCGCTGCCGATGTGCGGCGTGCTCGGCGACCAGGCCCTGTTCGACTTCTTCCTCGACTACAACCTGGTCGCGCAGGCCCTCGCCCGGGTGCGGGCGTACCCGACGCCGGACGACTACCTGACCAACGCGGTGCCGCGGATCCAGGTGGCGCTCGGGCTGGCCGGGCTCAAGCCGGGCGGCCCGGACACCACCAACGACCTCGGCAAGCAGCTGCGGGCGATCACCGTCAACCGTTCCGGCGGGGTACGCCCGGGCGCGGAGGCCGCCTTCGCGGTCTGGAAGGACTTCCTCTTCTCCATCGCCACCACGAACGGCGGTGACTCCCCCGCGCAGCGCCCCGGCCAGCTCGCCACCAACCTGCTCACCCGGTACACCCCGAACAGCCCGGTGGACGTCAACGCCACCGTGCAGCGGGTCGCCCCGGAGAACCTGTGGGAGCGGCTGTCGCCGACGCTGACCGAGGTGCCGAAGATCAGCGGCCGCCCCACCGTGCCGGTGCTCACCCTGCACGACCTCGGCGACCTCTTCGTACCGTTCGGCATGGAGCAGGCGTACGCCCGGGACGCGGCGGGCCACGGCCGCAGCAGGCTTGTGGTCCAGCGGGCGATCCGGGCCGCGCAGCACTGCGAGTTCAGCCCGGCCGAGGCCGGCGCCGCCTGGGACGACCTCGTCTCCTGGGTACGCACCGGCCAGCGCCCGGCCGGCGACGCGGTCACCGACCCGGAGGCGGTGGCCGAACCCTCCTTCGGCTGCCGGTTCAGCGACCCCGCCGCCTGGGCCGCCGGTTCCGGCACCCGCCACCTGTACGCCCCCTGCCCGTGATGGTGTGGCCGGGACCGTGCCCCCCCGGTCACGGTCCCGGCCGCCGCGCACCGGCACGTCGTCAGGACAGGACGTGCAGCCCCGCCTCGATGGCGCCGCGCATGCCGACGTACCCGTCGATCCGCTTCTCGATCTCGGCGTAGTGTTCCCGCTGCGCGGCCGGCACCGCCGGGTCCTTTGCCGCGCTGACCAGGTCGACCACCCGCGCCGCCGGTCGGTACTCCATCCAGGTCGGCAGCACGGTCACGTCCGTGACCTCCCAGCCTCCGGATGCGGTACGGGTGAAGGTGAACTGGGGCACGACGGCGTCCTGCGTGTTCTCCGGGGCGCCGTCGTCGAACCGGGTGGTCAGATTTCCCATGCCGTAGGCGACCCACTTCCGGCCGATCTTCTCGAACGGCTGCACCACGTGGACGTGGTGCCCGATGATCAGATCGATGTCGGGCGAGGCCAGCAACTCCCGGGCCAGGTCCAGTTGGTCGCCGTTCGGCGCGTTCTCGTACTCGGTCCCCCAGTGCATGGAGAGGATGACGATCTCGGCACCCGCCGCTCGCGCCCGGTGCGCCGCCGCCAGGATGGCGTCCCGGTCGATGAGGTTCGCCGCCCACGGCCGCCCGGGCGGGAGCGGGATGGTGTTGAAGCTCAGCGCGTACGAGAGCTGTGCGACCTTCACACCTGCCACGTCGATGATGGTCGGCCGGGCCGCCTCCTCCGCGCTGCGGGCTGTGCCGGCGTGACGCAGCCCGACCCGGTCGAGGTTGTCCAGCGTCCTGGTGACGCCCTCCATGCCGGTGTCCAGCGAGTGGTTGGAGGCCGTGGAGCAGGTGTCGAACCCGGCCCACGCCGCGGCGTCGGCCAACTCCGGGGGCACGCTGAAGGTGGGCCACCCGGTGAACGGACCGTTCGGCTCCGCGAGAGGTGTCTCCATGTGGCAGATGGCAAGGTCCGCGGCCGCCACCCGGGGACGGATCGCGGCGAGCACCCGGGTGAAGTCGTGGCCGCTGTGGCCCGCCGCCCGGGCGTCAGCGGCGGCCTGCTCCGTGAGCGGCGGGTGCACCAGCAGATCCCCCGCCGCCACCACGGTGAGCTGCTGCTTCGGACCCGGAGCCGGGGCCGTGACCCGTGGAGTGGCGGAGGGAGCCGGCGTCACCCGTACCGGTTCGGTACAGGCCCCCGTCAGCAGCACCAGGATCACCGAAATGCCGAGCTTCACCCTCATTTCGGGAATCCTGCACAGTGACCGTGCCGGCGGAGGAGCGAACGCGGAAGGACCCCTCCCAAGGGGGAGGGGTCCTTCCGGATTCGGTTGTGGTCAGCTGTTCCAGTGCTGGGCGACGAGGTCGGCGGCCTGCTGCTCCCACTGCGCGTACGCGTCCGGGTAGGCCGAGACCTGCACGGTCTGCGCGGCCTGGGTCAGCGGCATGTCCTGCCACCCGTCGACCTGCTTCAGACCCTTCTCAAACGCCAGGGTCGCGTACTCGGGGTCGGTGATCTGCTCCGGCGTACCCCAACCCGAACTCGGGCGCTGCTGGAACAGGCCCAGCGAGTCATGATCGTTCTGGTCACCCAGGTGGCCCAGGTTCTCCAGCTTCGACTCCTGCAGACTCGTGGCGATCGAAATCACCGCGGCCCGCTCCGGCAGACCCGCCTTCTTCGTCGCCGCGATGATCGCCTTCGCGTTCGCAACCTGCTCATCGTTCAGGCTGATGTGCGACTGGGCGCCCTGCACACCATGCGGAATCAGCTTCCCGGCGTCGGGCTTGTCGGCCTGCACGGCCACCGCGACCGGCTTGCCCTCGACGGGGCGGGCGTCGGCGTGAGCGGCGATCGGACCGGCGAACACACCACCGGTGAAAGCCAGACCAGCAACACCAAGAACGCTCTTACGGAAGATCGTGTTCATGGGGGAAAGCTCCATTCGGGGGTTGGCACACCACACGCCGATGGGGGTCGGCGGGTGCGCAAGCACCGTCAGGCGCTCAAAACAAGGGGGAAAAGTCTTGGGGGGATCCGGCTCGCGGGGCTGGGCCGCTTCGCGGCGCCTGGACCATGTGCAACGACCGGCGACCCACCATCATTCCGGGGTCCGTCACCCCGTCGGGCGGGGCGGTCTTCCTCGGCCGTTCACCCGTGTTCAACGCCCCCGCCCCGCCCACCATTCCGGCCCCACGATGCCGCCGGTCACACCCACAAACCCGACATCCCACGCACCGACCCGCAGGCCGCCCGACCATCCGCCCCCAAAATCAGGGAAGTTGCTGCCTCAACGTCGCGGCAGGCCGCAACTCCCTGACGTTGCCGCCAACCCTGGGCCGACGCGTCCCCAGAGCGCGTTGTGTCCGAATCCGGCCCGGGCGGCTGGGGGCGGCGGGGGAACGCGGAGTCGGAGAACATGGCGGGCGGCCGGCCAGCCACTCCGGCCGGCCTGGTGCCAGTGGAACGCGATGGACGTCTCCGGGCGCGGTGACCTCCATGACGTTCCACCCAGCGCATGCCAGCAGAGCAGTTCACATCCGGACAGACCGCACCTGGCTGGCCAACAGGCATCGCGCCACCGGCAGGACCCGCCAGCCGCTTGATCCGCTCGACATGGTGCGAGCCGGGGCATCAATCGCCCACGAGACCCCGGGCTGCCGCAGACCGGGCCGGAGCCGTCACGGCTCGAACTTGTAGCCCAGCCCGCGGACGGTGACGATGTAGCGCGGCGCGGACGGCTCCGGCTCGACCTTTGAGCGCAGCCGCTTGACGTGCACGTCGAGCGTCTTGGTGTCGCCCACGTAGTCGGCGCCCCAGACCCGGTCGATGAGCTGCCCCCGGGTGAGCACCCGGCCCGCGTTGCGCAGCAGCAGCTCGAGCAGCTCGAACTCCTTCAGCGGCAGCTGCACGGGTGCCCCGTCGACGGTCACCACGTGCCGCTCGATGTCCATCCGTACCGGGCCGGCGGCCAGCGTCGGCGCACCCGACTCGGCCGCCTCCGTGGTCTGCCGGCGCAGCACCGCCCGGATCCGGGCGACCAGCTCGCGCGGCGAGTACGGCTTGGTCACGTAGTCGTCGGCCCCGATCTCCAGGCCGACCACCTTGTCGATCTCGCTGTCCCGCGCGGTCACCATGATGATCGGGACGTGCGACCGCTGCCGGAGCTGGCGGCAGACCTCGGTACCCGACATTTCCGGCAGCATCAGGTCGAGCAGCACGATGTCGGCGCCGGTCCGGTCGAACTCGGTGAGGGCGGAGGTACCCGTCGCGGCGACGGACACCTCAAAGCCCTCCTTGCGGAGCATGTAGGACAGGGCGTCGGAGAACGATTCCTCGTCCTCGACCACCAGTACGCGGCTCAACGGGGTGTTTCCTTTCCTGTCGGTCAGACCTGCCGGAGCTCGGCCGGGCCGGCCTCGATCTCAGCGGAGTTGAGTGTCGCCTCCAGGTCGTCCGGGGGACGGGCCGGCAGCCGGAGGGTGAACGTCGACCCTCCACCAAGAGTGCTCGACACATCCACCCGACCGCCATGGTTGCTGGCGATGTGCTTGACGATGGCCAGGCCCAGGCCGGTGCCGCCGGTGGCGCGGGAGCGGGCCTGGTCGGCCCGGTAGAACCGCTCGAAGATCCGGTCGACCTCGTTCGGAGCGATGCCGATGCCCTGGTCGGCCACGGCGATCTCCACGTGCTCATCGGTCGACCGGACGGTGACGCGGACCGTGGTGTCCTCGCCGGAGTAGTTGATCGCGTTCTCCACCAGGTTCGCGACCGCGGTCGCGAGCTGGCTGTCGCTGCCGTACACGGTGAGGCCACGCTGCCCGTCCACGACGATCTCCACCCGGCGGGCGGCGGCCCCGATCCGGGTCCGGTCCAGCACCTCGGCGATCACCCAGTCCACGGCGACCGGCTCGGGCGCGGGCTGCGGCTCGGCGCCCTGGAGCCGGGTGAGTTCGAGCAGCTCCTGGACGAGCCGTCCGAGCCGGGTGGACTCGTGCTGGATCCGTTCGGCGAACCGCCGGGCGGCGATCATGTCCTCGGAGAGGTCCGCCGCCCCGTCGCCGGCCGGCTCGGTGGCGTCCACCAGCGCCTCGGCGAGGAGCTGGAGGGCGCCGATCGGGGTCTTCAGCTCGTGGCTGACGTTGGCCACGAAGTCCCGTCGGACCCGGGCCAGCCGGTGCGACTCGGTGACGTCGGCCGCCTCGATCGAGACGTAACCGGCACCGAGTCCCATGGCGCGCAGGTGCACGCCGAGCGGGTTGTCCCCCGCGCTGTCGCGGCCGCGGGGCAGGTCGAGCTCGATCTCGCGCCGCACGCCCGTGCGCCGGACCTGCCCGGCGAGGGTACGGATCAACGGGTGGGCCGCGATCGACCCCGGCGTGGTCCCGGTGCGGAGCAGACCCATCGCCCGGGCGGCCGGGTTGACCAGCACCGGCACGTCGTCCGGGGCGAGCACCACCACGCCGGCGCGGAGTGAGTCGATCGTCTTGCGGCCGAGCGCGGAGAGTCCGCCCTGCTCGTCGTCGGGAATCGCGGGCCTCCCTGCACTCCGGCGGAGGCTCTCGCTCCCCGATGCCGACCGGCGCCGCCAGGCCCGGACGGGCTCGGACAGCAGCAGCCCGGCGACCAGCCCGGCCACCAGAGCCGCGGCCACCACGGCCGCCACCGCCCATTCCACCCGGCGATCGTAGGGTCATTGTTCACCTGGCGATCGGGCAGAACGGGACGAAGCACTCTCACTTCCGGGAAAGTTCACTCCCGGGTCCCGCGTCGTTAACCGGCGTTCACCTTCGCGCCGACTCCCCCGGCCTACGGTTGGTCGCGCACCTGCTCACGCCGTACGCGGCCCGTCCCGGGCCGGGCGGCGAACACCGACCCCAGGAAGTGACGATGCGCGACGAGTTCCGGGCCGACCTGCAGATTGTCAGCCAGCTGCTGGTGGACATGGCGGAGGGGGTCCGCGCCGCCATGCGCCAGGCCACCAAGGGCCTGCTCACCGCCGACCGCGCGGCATCCGAGGCCGTGATCGCGCGGGACGCCGAGATCGACGACCTCTACCGGCACGTGGAGGAGCGCGTCTGCGACCTGCTGGCCCGGCAGGCACCGGTCGCCTCCGACCTGCGCGCCATGATCACCGCGCTGCACGTGGCGGCCGACCTGGAGCGGATGGGCGACCTGGCCGACCACGTGGCGAAGACCGCGCTGCGTCGGCACCCGTCGCCCGCGGTGCCGGCCGAGCTGCGGCCGGTCTTCACCGACATGGCGGGCATCGCCGACCGGATGGCGGAGAAGATCGCCGCCGTGCTGGCCAAGCCCGACGCCGACCTCGCGGCCGAGCTCGACCGGGACGACGACGCCATGGACGACCTGCACAAGAGCCTCTTCGGCGTGCTGCTCGGCGACGACTGGCCGTACGGGGTGGAGACGGCGATCGACGCGACCCTGCTCGGCCGCTTCTACGAGCGCTTCGCCGACCACGCGGTGAACGTCGGCGAGCACGTGGTCTATCTGATCACCGGCACGCCCAGCGCCTGAGCGAAAGGAAGGGCCCCTTGTCAACGTGTTGACAAGGGGCCCTTCCGCGCACCTCAGCGGCCCTGGTTGGCGACCGCGGCGGCGGCCTCCTTGGCGGCCTCCGGGTCCAGGTACGTCCCGCCGAGGACCTGCGGACGCAGATCCGGGTCGAGGTCGTAGCGCAGCGGGATGCCGGTGGGGATGTTCAGCTTGGCGATCGCCTCGTCGGAGATCTGGTCGAGATGCTTGACCAGGGCGCGCAGCGAGTTGCCGTGCGCGGCCACCAGCACCGTCCGGCCGGCCAGGATGTCCGGCACGATCGAGTCGTACCAGTAGGGCAGCATCCGCTCGACGACGTCCTTCAGGCACTCCGTACGCGGCATCAGCTCGGTCGGGAGCAGCGCGTACCGGGGGTCGCCGACCTGCGACCACTCGTCGTTGTCGTCGATCGGCGGCGGCGGCGTGTCGTACGACCGGCGCCAGAGCATGAACTGCTCCTCGCCGTACTCGTCCAGGGTCTGCTTCTTGTTCTTGCCCTGCAGGGCGCCGTAGTGCCGCTCGTTGAGCCGCCATGACCGGCGCACCGCGATCCAGTGCCGGTCGGCGGCGTTCAGCGCCAGCTCGGCCGTGCGGATCGCGCGGCGCAGCACGCTGGTGTGCACCACGTCCGGCAGCAGGTTGTGCTCGCGGAGCAGCTCACCGCCGCGCCGCGCCTCGCTCTCGCCCTTGGCGGTCAGGTCGACGTCGACCCAGCCGGTGAAGAGGTTCTTGGCGTTCCAGTCGCTCTCGCCGTGCCGCAGCAGGACCAGCGTCCCGACGGTGGGCCCCTCGCTCGCAGTCATGCGGATCATCCTGCCGTACGGCACGGACGGACACGCGGGGACCGGTCGTGACGACCACCACGTGGAAAAGCTGATGACCGGCGTTCCGGGCCAGCACTAGGTTGTAAGGCGCTGAAGAAACATCGGTCATTACCGAAACGGGGGCGTCGGGATGCGGACGGTACGGAGCTGGTTCCGGGACACGACAGGCGGACTGCCGCGGGCGTTCTGGTACCTCTGGACCGGCACCCTGATCAACCGGCTCGGCTCGTTCGTACTGATCTTCCTCGCCATCTACCTCACCCGCGAGCGGGGCTTCTCGGCCTCGCAGGCCGGCCTGGTGATCGGGCTCTGGGGCGTCGGCGGCGCGGTCGGCACCACGGTCGGCGGCACCCTGACCGACCGGTGGGGACGACGGCCCACCCTGCTCACCGCGCACCTCGGCGCGGCGACCATGATGCTCGGGCTCGGGCTGGCCCGCCCGCTCTGGGCGGTGGCCCTGGGTGCGCTGCTGCTGGGCACCTTCGCCGAGGCGGCCCGACCGGCCTTCGGCGCCATGATGATCGACGTGGTGCCGGAGAAGGACCGGCTGCGCGCCTTCTCCCTGAACTACTGGGCGATCAACCTCGGCTTCGCCTGCGCCGCCGTCCTCGCGGGGTTCGCCGCCCAGGCCGGCTACCTGCTGCTCTTCGTCGTCGACGCGGCCACCACGGTGATCACCGCGCTGATCATCTTCGCCCGGGTGAAGGAGACCCGGGCGGCCGTGGTCGGCCCGACCGTCAAGCAGGCCGCCCCGGCCGGGGCGCTGCGGACCATCCTCAGCGACCGGGTCTTCCTGGGCTTCGTGACGCTCAACCTGTTCGCCGCGCTGGTCTTCCTCCAGCACATCTCGATGCTGCCGATCGCCATGGGCGACTCCGGGCTGAGCCCGGCCACGTACGGCTCGGTGATCGCGCTCAACGGGGTGCTGATCGTGTTCGGTCAGCTCTTCGTACCCCGGCTGATCAAGGGCCGGAGCCGGTCGCACGTCCTGGCCCTCGCCGCGGTGGTGACGGGCGTCGGCTTCGGGCTCACCGCGTTCGCGGGCACGGCCTGGTTCTACGGCCTCACCGTGCTCGTCTGGACGGTCGGCGAGATGCTCAACTCGCCCTCCAACTCCACGCTCATCGCCGAGCTCTCCCCCGCCGCCCTGCGCGGTCGCTACCAGGGCGTCTTCTCGCTCTCCTGGCAGCTCGCCGGGGCGACCGCCCCGATCCTCGGCGGCCTGCTCCGGGAGCACGCCGGCAACACCACGCTCTGGTTGGGCTGCGCCCTGGTCGGTGGCGTGGTCGCGGTGGCCCACCTGATCTCCGGCCCGGCCCGCGAGCGCCGGGCGGCGCAACTGCGGTCGCCGGGCACGCCGGTCCGGCCGGTCACGGTGGTCCGCACCCCGGTCCCGGAGGCGGC
>NZ_JBSGJR010000168.1:0-11690 GCF_053605645.1 Micromonospora sp. NPDC003776 | reverse complement strand
CCGACGGCGTGCGGGTGACCCGGGAGGAGCCGCCCGGCGGTGGCCCCGTCGCCGCCGCCGCCGCGAGCCTGGCCCTGCTCGACCCCGGTACGCCCACCGTCGCCCTGCTCGCCGGGGACCTGCCCCTGCTGACCCCGGCGGCCGTGACCGAGCTGCGGCGGGCCCTCGACGGGTCGACTGCCGACGGTGCCTGCTACGTCGACGACGAGGGGCGCCGCCAGCAGCTCTGCGGGGTGTGGCGGGTGGCCGCGCTGCGGGCGGCGGTCGAGCGGCTCGCCGCCGAGCGGGGCGGCACCATCGACGGTGCGCCGGTACGCCGGCTGCTGGCCGGCCTCGCCGTCCGGGAGGTGTCCTGGTCCGGCGCCGGGCCGCCGCCCTGGTTCGACTGCGACACTGACGAGGACGTACGCCGGGCCGAGGAGTGGACACGATGACGGTGATGGACGACTGGGTCACGGCGGCCTGTGCCGAGCTGGGGTTGGACCCGGCCGAGGTGTCGGTGCCGACCGTGCTCGACCTGGCCAAGGACGTGGCCCACCAGGTGCTGCGCCCGGGTGCGCCGGTCACGGCGTACCTCCTGGGAGTGGCCGTGGGGCGGGGGGCGGACCTCGCCGCGACGGCCGCGCGGCTCAGCGAGCTGGCCGGTTCGTGGCCGGTCGAACTGGACGGCACGGCACCCACGGAGTAGGACGTTCCGCCGGGGTTCCGACCGGTTGTCCGATGTCGGTCCCGAGGTGATTCGACCCCCACCGTCCCTGGGTAGGGTGGCCCGTGACGGACGGAGGCGATCATGACGGCAGACCACCCCTCGTCGGGCGGTGAGCCCGCCGGCGACATGCCGGAGCAGTACGAGCCGATCCTGCTGGACGAGCCCACCACGGCCGATCTCCGGGCCAAGGTGACCGAGGCCTGGCGGGAGTTCGCCCGCGCGCTGGCCGATCGACTGCACGCCCTGCCCAACGGGGCGCACCTGGAGCTGACGCTCGACCCCACCGCCTCCGGGACCGGGGACGCCGTCTACTCGATCAGCGTGGACGTGGGCGACGAGGGCCGGCTGTCGGCGCGGGCGGTCGGCAACGCCACCCTGCCGCAGGGGTACCGGCTCGACCGGGCGGCCGTGGCGGACATGATCGCGCTCGGCTGGTCCCCGCCGGGGGTGGTCGAGGGCTCGGGTGAGCAGTTCGGCCTGGACTGCCTGGTCGACGAGGCCACCCGGCTGGCGGCGGTGCTGTCCCGGACGCTGCGCGACGTCTACGGGGCGCCGCACCCCGCCTTCCTGGTCTATCTGGTGCACGACGCCGAGGGGGAGGCGCTGCCGGTGGAGCCGCTCGGCACCGCCCGCAGCGAGTTCGGCCCGGACCGCGACGTGGAGGCCGACCTCGACGAGGCGCTCGCCTCGGCCGCCACCGCCCAGGCCGCCGAGAACGACGTGCTCGCCCTCGAGGAGCGGGTGCGTACGGTGGTGTCGACCATGCTCAAGTCGAAGTCCGACCAGTTGCAGGTCGACTCGGACGGTGACATCAACATCCGGGCCGGCTCGGCGATGGTCTTCGTCCGGGTACGCGACAACCCGCCCCTGGTCGACGTCTTCTCCCCCGTGCTCACCGAGGTCGAGCCGACCGAACGCCTCTACGTGAAGCTCTCCGAGCTGACCAACCGGATGCCGATCGGCCGCCTCTACTGCGCCGACGACACGGTCTGGGCCTCGATCCCGGTCTTCGGCCGCAACTTCCAGGCCACCCACCTGATGCTCGCCGTGCAGGTGATGACCGGCCTGGCCGACGAGTTGGACGACCGGCTGCACGGGGAGTTCGGCGGTAAGCGCTTCTTCGGCGAGGGCGACAAACCCGCCCGCGGCCAGTCCGAACACCGCACCGGCATGTACCTCTGACCGCACCCCGCCCGCGGCGGCCCCTGTTTCACGGAAACAGGGGCCATCCCGCGTGCACAGGCCACTGTTTCCGTGAAACAGCCCGGATCCCGGAAGGCGCGGATCCGGGCAGGCGCGGACTCGGGCCCCGCGCGGACTCGGGCCCCGCGCGGATCTGCGCACACGCGCGGATCCGGGAGCGGGGCGGGGCGGGCGGTCAGAGGTCGAGGAGGGTCTTGCCGACGGTGGCGCGGGACTCGATCGCGGCGTGCGCGTCGGCGGCCCGTTCCAGGGGAAAGCGTTGCCCGATCAGCGGGCGGAGCCGCCCGGCCGCGCCCTCCGCCAGCGCCTGTCGGGTGAGGGCGCGGAGTTCGTCGGGCGGGGCGCTCGGGCGCAGCAGGGTCACCCCGCGCGCCGCGGCCACCTCCGCGGGCAGGTCCGCCCAGGCGCCACCGGCCAGCCCGAAGCTGAGCATCCGGCCACCGCGGTCGAGCAGGTCGAACGCGGTCCGGGCGAGCGCGCCGCCCACCCCGTCGAAGACGACGTCGAGGCCGCCGGTGGCGGCGCGTACCCGGTCGGGCCAGTCCGGCTCCCGGTAGTCGACCACCACGTCCAGCCCCCGTTCCCGCAGCAGGGCCACCTTGCGCGGACCGCCGGCGGCGGCGACGACCCGGGCGCCCGCCGCCGTGGCGATCTGGGTCAGCAGGCTGCCCACCCCGCCGGCCGCCGCCTCGACCAGCACCCGGTCGCCGGTCCGCAGCCCGGCCGCCCCAGCCAGCATGAGGGCGGTACGGCCGTCGGCGAGCAGCGCGACCGCCTGGTCCAGCGGCAGCCCGTCCGGTATCGGGAGGGGCGCGTCCTGGGCCACGGCGACGCGCTCGGCGTACCCGCCGGCGCCGCCGGTGGCGGTGACCACCCGCCGGCCGACCAGCCCCGGGTCGACGCCCGGGCCGACCTCGCCGATGGTGCCGCCCACCCCGTTGCCGGGGATCAGCGGCAGCTCCCGGGGGAACGGCCCGAACCCGGTGCCCCGGAACATGGTCTCGACGAAGGTCAGGTTGGCGTGCGTCACCTCGATCAGCACCTGCCCCGGACCGGGCACCGGGTCCGGAGCCGGTCCGGGGACCAGCACCTCCGGACCGCCGAATTCCCGCAGCCACACTGCCCGCACGTCGCGCCTCCCGTCCGGACCGCACCTTGCGCGGTCCCGGGCCAGTGAACGACCTGAAGCGAGGTTGAGGTCAAGAGGCGGAGGGGCCGACGCCGGGGGACTCGACGAGCCGGGACAGGACGATGGTGCTGCGGGACGAGGTGACGAAGGATTCGGCCCGCAGCCGCTCCAGCGCCTCCTCCAGATGGGCGATGTCGGCGGCCCGCAGGTGCACCAGCGCGTCCGCCTCCCCGGAGACGGTGTATGCGCCGACCACCTCGGGGTGCCGCCGCGCGGCCGCCCCGATCTGCGCCGGCGTGGTCCGGCCGGCGCAGAACAGCTCAACGAACGCCTCGGTGGTCCAGCCGACGGCGGCCGGGTCGACCACCGCGGTGAAGCCCCGGATGACCCCGGCGGATCGGAGTCGGTCGACCCGACGCTTGACCGCCGGGGCGGAGAGTGACACCCGGGTGCCGATGTCCGCGTACGAAGCCCGGGCGTCTGCCACGAGCAACGCAATGATTCGCTGGTCGACCGCGTCTATCTGCAACGTTCCGCCTCTGGGAAGCAATGGTTGTGGCTGTTACCAAAGTTGTACCGTACCTACTCTTGGTGACCGTGAACCAGCAGCGCGTCCCGCGAAAGCGGACATATCTCATGTGCTCGCCCGAGCACTTCGCGGTCGAGTACGCGATCAACCCGTGGATGGATGTGACCGCGCCGGTCGACGCGGACCTGGCGGTCAAGCAGTGGGACCGCCTGCGGGAGACGCTCGTCGGCCTCGGTCACGAGGTGCACCTGCTCACCCCGGAGCGCGGGCTGCCGGACATGGTCTTCGCGGCCAACGGCGCCTTCGTGGTGGACGGGACGGTCTACGGCGCCCAGTTCAAGCACGAGCAGCGGACCGCCGAGGCCGCCGCGCACCGGGCGTTCTACGAGGAGCACGGCTGGCGGTTCATCGCACCGAGCGAGACCAACGAGGGCGAGGGCGACTTCGCGTACCTGCCGGACGCGCACGGCGGGCTGATCCTGGCCGGCCACGGCTTCCGCACGGAGCTGGCGGCGCACGCCGAGGCGCAGGAGGCGCTCGCCCGCCCGGTGGTCTCGCTGCACCTGATCGACCCGCGCTTCTACCACCTGGACGTGGCGCTCGCCTCGATCGACGACGAGAACATCGTCTACTACCCGGGCGCCTTCTCCGCGGCCAGCCAGAAGGTCCTCGCGCAGCTCTTCCCGGACGCGGTGCTCGCCGACGACGAGGACGCGCTGGCGTTCGGCCTCAACCTGGTCAGCGACGGCCTCAACGTGGTGCTGAACAGCGAGGCGACCCGCCTGGCCGGCAAGCTCAAGGCGGCCGGCTACCACCCGGTCCCGGTCGAGCTGGCCGAGCTGAAGAAGGGCGGTGGCAGCGTGAAGTGCTGCATCGCCGAGCTGCGCCACTGACGTACGCCGGAAGGCGGAACGGGCGGCCTCCCCACGGGGAGACCGCCCGTTCGGCGTACGGGAGGGCTCAGCCCAGGGTGGCCAGTTCGTTGACGACGACGTTCGACAGCAGCCGGCCGTCGAGCATCACCCGGCGCAGGTACCACTTCTGCTGCGGGGTACGCGGCTGGTTGAACTGCCAGGCGCCACGCGGGCTGTCGATCTGGCCGATCTTGCCGAGCGCCAGGTTGACCGCCTGCGGGGTCGGGTTCCCACCGACCAGCCGGATCGCCTTGTCGAGCACCTGCGCGGCGTCGTACGAGGCCATCGCGTAGGTGGTCGGGGAGGCGCTGAAGGTCTTGCGGTACGCCGAGGCGAACACCCGGTTGGCCGTGTTGTTCAGGTCGGGCGAGTAGTTCAGTGCGGTCTCGATGCCCTGCTTGAGGACGCGGGTCCGCTGCTCGCCGTTCTCGCCGTCGTCGAGCTGGCTCAGCACGGTGCCCTCGGTGAGGAAGCCGGGGGCGTAGACCTTGCCCTGGTAGCCCTGGTCGTAGAGCTGCTTGAGGAACTGCACCGCGGCCGTGCCGGAGTAGTTGCAGAAGACCGCCTCGGGCCGCCTGGCGAGCGCCTTGCTGATCGCGCTGCTGAACGCGGCCTTGCCGGGGTTGGGGTCGTCGGTGGTGAGCACCGGGTCCTCGGCGAGCCGGTGGCCCTCCTGCTCGTAGCCGCGCCGGAAGCCGTCGATGACGTCCCGGCTGCCTGGGCCGGGCGGGGCGAAGATCGCGATGCGGCCGGAGACGCCGATCTGTCGCAGGTACGCGCCGAGCGCCTCGCCGGGCTCGTTGAGCACGTACGAGGTGCGCCAGATGTAGACGACGCTCTGCAGGCTGGTCGGCGACGCGTTGGACCCGATCAGCGGCACCCGGGCCTGCTCGACGGTGTCCCGGATGCCGGACATCACGATGGGGCTGACCACGCCGGTGAGCGCGAGGACGCCCTCCTTGACCAGCCGCTCCACGGCGGCCGTGCCGGTCTTTCCGGTGTCGCCCTCCTCGGCCGTGACAAGCGTCACAGGGTGACCGCCGAGCTGCTGGTCGTTGAGGCTCAGGAAGAGCTGGAAGCCGTTGGTGATCTCGTCACCGATGGCCTTGTTCGGCCCGCTGCTCGGGACGATCAAGCCGATCTTCACCGGGCTTCCGGGGCTGGTCGTGCCCTCGGAGTCGGTGTCGGAGCCGCAGCCCGTCGCGAGCCCGGTGGTACCCAGTGCGGCCAGCAGTTGAAGTGCCCGCCTGCGGTTCATCTGCGACACCGATTCCTTCCCGTAAGGGCTGCCAGGGTGCACGCCCCTTCGGCGTTCTACCTGCTCCGCGACTCTGCGTCAATGGCCGGAAGATCATCGTGCAGGGACCGCAACGCAGCCACCACCCGGGGCCAGGCGGCCGAGCCCGGGGCGATCAGTCCGAAATGCTCGCATTCGGGCAGCTCAAGCAGCGTGACCGGCGTGCCCGCCGGCGCCGCGGCGGCCACCCACGAGCGGCTGATCGCGATCGGGACCTGCCGGTCCAGCAGGCCGTGGATGACTACCGTGCGTGCTTGGATCGGCACCAATGGCGATGGATCGGCTGCGGCGTACCGGTCGGGGTGGTCCGCCGGGCCGCCGCCGAGCAGCGCCGCCACCGCCCCACCGTCCAGGTCCAGCCGGTACGCCTCGGCCAGGTCCGCCACCGGAGCCAGGGCGAGCACGCCGCCGACCGCGGCCGGGGCGTGCGCGGCCGCGTACAGCGCCAGGTGGCCGCCCGCCGAATGGCCGACCAGGATCGGCGGCCCGGGCGCCACCCGGCCGGGCAGCGCGGCGGCCGCCAGGGCGGGCAGCGCGGTCACCCCGGCGAGCACGTCGGTCAGCGTGTGCGGCCAGCCGCCCTCGGGCTGCCCGGTACGCCGGTACTCCAGTTGGGCGACCGGATGGCCCAGCGCGGCCAGGGCGGCGGCCATCGGGCCCGTGTGGCTCCGGTCGTACTCGGCCCGCCAGAAGCCGCCGTGCACCACCACGACCAGCGGCCGGGGCGGGCCGTCGCCGGCCGGTCGGCGCAGATCGGCGACCTGGTCGGGGTGGTCGCCGTAGGCGACCGTGACGTCCGGCGGCGGGGACGGCTGGGTGAGTACGGCGCGCGGGTCAGCGGGCATGCCGGCGACGGTAGCGCGCCCGGCCCGCCGGGCCCGGGCCGGTGGCCCGGCCGGGTGGTTCGACGGCGTCGACCCCGGTCCCGCCGCGCACGGGTGGCGAGGGCTGGGTAAAGATGGGTGCCATGACCGATGCGCGTTCCGCGGGACAGAACGACGAGCAGGACAACGACGGCATCCCCGGCACGGTGGTGGTGGTCGGGCCGGACGGTCGCCCGGTCGGCACGATGCAGACCGACGAGGGGCAGGGCGAGGACCCGACCCGCCTGGTCGAGCAGCCGGCCAAGGTGATGCGGATCGGCAGCATGATCAAGCAGCTGCTGGAGGAGGTCAAGGCGGCCCCCCTCGACGACGCCAGCCGGCACCGGATGCGGGAGATCCACGAGCGGTCCATCGTGGAGCTGAAGGAGGGCCTCGCCCCCGAGCTGCGGGAGGAGCTGGAGCGGATCTCGCTGCCCTTCACCGAGGAGAAGGCGCCCAGCGAGAGCGAGCTGCGGATCGCCCACGCCCAGCTGGTCGGCTGGCTGGAGGGGCTGTTCCACGGCATCCAGGCCGCGCTGGTCGCCCAGCAGATGGCCGCCCGCGTGCAGCTCGAGCAGATGCGCTCCGGCCGGGCGGCGCTGCCCAGCGGCCCGGGTGGGATGGTGCCGGGCATGCCTGGCATGCCGCAGACCAACGAGGGGCACGCCCCCGGCCAGTACCTCTGACCCCGGTGGCCGGGGCGCGCGCCCGCGCCCCGGCCGTCAGGCCGTCCCGAAGACCTGCTCCAGGTAGGCGGCCACGCCGTCCTCCTCGTTCGCCCCGGTCACCTCGTCGGCGATCTCCCGCACCGCCGGGTGCGCGTTGGCGACCGCCACCGCCCGGCCGGCCCAGGTCAGCATCGGCACGTCGTTCGGCATGTCGCCGAAGGCCAGCACGTCCCGCTCGTCGATCCCGAGGCGGGCGGCGTACCAGGCCAGGCCCGCCGCCTTGGTCACGCCGGCCGCGGAGATCTCCACCAGCCCGCTGTACGAGGAGTGGGTGGCCTCGGCCAGCCCTTCCAGCGCGGCGGCGACCACCCGGACGAACGCGTCCGGGTCCTGCTCGCCCGCCCGTGCCAGCAGCTTCACCGCGGGTACGGCGTGCAGCTCCTCCGGGGACTCCACCGCCCGGATCGCGTCGAGATCGGCGTCCCAGCGCAGCGGGTAGTGCGACTCGTGCCGCATCTGCCGGCTGTCCACGATCTCCACCGCGAAGCTCACCCCGGGCACCTCGGCGCGCAGCCGGCGGGCCACCTCGGCCAGCAGGTCCGGCGCGAGCGGGTCGGCCCGCAGCACCTCGTCGGTGACCGGGTCGTAGACCACCGCGCCGTTGGCGCAGATCGCCGGGAGCGGTTCGGCGAGCTGCTCGTACACGAGCGGCAGCCAGCGGATCGGACGGCCGGTGACCAGCACGACCGGCGTGCCCGCCGCGGCGATCCGGGCCAGCACGGCCGCGGTACGCGGGCTGAGCGTCCGGTCGTCGCGCAGCAGCGTGCCGTCGATATCGGTGGCGATCAGGCGAGGTGGATCTCCCATCACCGGGAGAGTAGCCGGTCCAGGTAGACCGCGACGCCGTCGTCGTCGTTGCGCAGGGTGATCTCGTCGGCGGCCGCCCGGACCTCCGGGTGGGCATTGGCCACCGCCACCCGCGCCCAGCCCGCCCAGCCGAACATCGGCAGGTCGTTGGGCTGGTCGCCGAAGACCAGCACCTCCGCCGGGTCGACCCCGAGCCGCTCGGCGACCACCGCGAGACCGGTGGACTTGTCCACCCCGGCCGGGCAGATCTCGATGAAGCCGAGGCCGGCCTGGGTGAGCGTGGCCAGCTCCGGCGGGACGATGGTGCGGGCCACCGCCAGCAGTTCGTCCACGTGGTGGTCGGCGGTCCGGGCGAACGCCTTGATCACGTCGCAGGAGAGGCACTCCTCGCGGCTGCGCGCCTCGAACCGGTCCTGGTACGGCCAGCTCGGGTGGTAGTCGCCCCACAGCGGCGCGTCGTGCTCGTCCGACGCCTCCACCATCACCGTCAGCGGGCCGACCTCGGCCTCCAGATCGGCCAGGAGCCGGGCCAGCAGCCGGCCGGAGAGCCGCTCGTCCCGCAGCACCAGCGGCCCCTCCGGGTCGCTCTGGTCGACCACCCGGCCGCCGCCGGCCATCACCAGGAAGTCCGCGGCGCGGATGTCGTTGCGGGTCAACTCGGTCAGCCGCGGCCCACGCCCGGTCGCGCCGACCACCGGGATCCCGGCGGCCCGCACCCGGTCCAGCACCTCATGGGTGTACGCGGAGACGGTGTCGTCGCTGCGGACGAGCGTGCCGTCCAGGTCGGTGGCGATCAGCTTGGGCAGTCCCGGGCGGGTCATGGTTCCTCCTTCGCCCGCCGCCGTCGCGCCGGCCGCCCTGGTCCTCGGTGCCTGGGTCCACGAACGGCGGGCAGCAACCGTATCTCGCGCAACCGCCCGCAACCATGGCTTTTCGACGAATCGGACACCAATCCCTGGCGACCGCCGGGTGGCTCGACCGCACAGCTCAGTACGGCTGCTCGGGCCGCGCGAACGGCACCGTGGGCTCCACCGTCAGGTCGGCCGGCTCGCGCGGCAGCTCGTCCTCCCGGGACCGCCGCCGGGCCAGCACCGGGCGTCCGCTCTCCGCCGTCCCGGGCTCGGCGTCCGGATCCGCTCCCCGGTCGATCGCCCGGCCGGAGAGGTGGAGCGCGCCGGCGAGCAGCACCACGGCGACGAAGCCGCTGACCAGACCCCGCCCGTAGTCGACCCGGAAGCCCTCCTCGGACGCGTAGAAAAGGGTGCGCTGGCCGGAGTCGTCCAGCGAGAAGGCGGCGGCGGTCAGCACCGCCAGCACCGCCGCGGCGAGACCGAGCCCGGCCACCCGGGCGTTCTGCCGGACGCCGGGGGTGCCCCGCAGCGCGAGCGCCACCGCGACGGCCAGACCGAGCAGGCCCACCAGGTAGGCGACGCCGAAGCCGCCGACGTCCGCGACTCCGCCGGGCACCCGGATGGGCGTGTTCCCGTCCGCGCCGCCGTTCGGCACCGTCATCACCAGCCACTCGCCGACCAGCGAGGCGATTCCCGCCACCGCGCCGAGCCCGACCAGCACCGGCGGCAGGCGACGGTCCCGGGCCAGGCCGGCGAGGGAGCGGCCGGGTCGGTCGGCCGGGGACGGGTCGGCGTCGCCCCACTCCACGACGGTGGTGCCGTCGGACCGGTCCTGTCTGGGGATGGGGAGATCCTGGGACATCGGCCACCCTTCCGCGTGCGCGGGCCTGCGTCGAATCATGACACACCCGGCACCCGGTGACAGGTACCGCAACTACGCCGGGCCGGTGCGGTGCCGGCCGCTTTCGGATAGCGTCGTGCCATGCCTATCCGTACCGCTTCCGCACGTTGGCAGGGCAACCTCACCGAGGGGGCCGGCACGGTCCGCACCGGCAAGGGCGGTCTCACCGGCGACTACTCCTTCAAGTCCCGCTTCGAGGAGGGTGAGGGCACCAACCCCGAGGAGCTGATCGGCGCCGCGCACGCGGGCTGCTTCTCGATGGCCCTCTCCAAGCAGCTCGCCGACGCGGGCGCCACCGACACCTCGGTCGAGACCACGGCCAAGGTCCACTTCGACAAGACCGACGCGGGCATGACCGTGACCCGGATCGACCTGGAGACCGTCGGCCAGGTCCCGGGCATGGACGCGGCCCAGTTCACCAAGCTGGCCGAGGCGGCCAAGGAGAACTGCCCGATCTCGCGGCTGCTCTCCCCGGGCGCGCAGATCACCCTCGACGCCCGCCTCGCCTGATCCCGGCCCGCGCGACGCGTGGCCGCACCTGCCCGGAGAGAGTGCCCGTCATCGCCACTCTCTCCGGGCAGGTGTGCCGACCAGGAAGGGGTGAGCGGGCGGCGTGGCCGTGGAGATGAGCCGGGAACGGTTCGAGGAGCTGGTCGGCGAGGCCCTCGACGAGGTGCCCGAGGAGCTGCTCGGGCTGATGAGCAACGTGGTCATCCTGGTCGAGGACGACCCGCCCCCGGGCGAGGACCTGCTCGGCCTCTACGAGGGGCACGCGCTCACCGACCGCGGCTGGGACTACTCGGGGGTCCTGCCGGACCGCATCCTCATCTACCGCCGTCCGATCCTGCGCATCTGCGACACCGAGGACGATGTCGTCGACGAGGTGGCGGTGACCGTGGTGCACGAGATCGCCCACCACTTCGGCATCGACGACGAGCGGCTGCACGCGCTCGGCTGGGGCTGACCGGCTCCGCGTAGCGCCCCGCTCGGCCGATCCCCCGACTTGCGCGGTTCCCCTAACCTGCGGGCAGGCACACCCCGATGCAGGAGGAAGAACCCCATGCGCAGCGCGCTGTTCTCCGCGGAGAACCTTGAGAAGGAGTCCCAGCAGCCGGGCATGCGGCTGCAGAACTCCAAGATGCTGAAGATCGAGCTGAACGGCGAGGCGATGGCCCGCGTCGGGTCGATGGTCGCGTACCAGGGCCAGGTGCAGTTCCAGGCGCTCGGCTCCGGCGGCATCGGCAAGTTCATCAAGCAGCGGCTCACCGGTGAGGGCGTCCCGCTGATGAAGCTCAGCGGCCGGGGCGACGTGTTCCTCGCCGACCTGGCCAAGGACGTGCACATCATCGACCTGGAGCCCGGCGACGCCCTGTCCATCAACGGTTCCAGCGTGCTCGCCTTCGACTCCACGCTGAGCTACGACATCAAGATGGTCAGCGGCATGGGCTTCGCCGCCTCCGGCCTGTTCAACTGCGTCTTCACCGGCCACGGCCGGATCGCGATCACCACCAAGGGCACCCCCGTGGTGCTCAACGTGGACGCCCCGACCTACGTCGACCCGCAGGCCGCGGTCTGCTGGTCGGCCAACCTGCAGACCGGCTACCACCGGGCCGAACAGCTCGGCCTCGGCACGCTGCTCGGCCGCAGCACCGGCGAGGCGTTCACCATGAGCTTCGCCGGGCAGGGCTTCGTCGTGGTGCAGCCGTCGGAGGAGGCGCCGGTGCAGGGCAGCGGGGCGCAGCAGCAGCAACAGGGCGGC
>NZ_JBSGJR010000167.1:0-11721 GCF_053605645.1 Micromonospora sp. NPDC003776 | reverse complement strand
GGGTGGGTAGCCGGCCGGCGGGCCGGAGCGGGGCCTGGGGCGGGGTGGCGCGAAGGAAAGCGCCCCGCGCCGGCCTGGTGGGCCGGGCGGGGCGTCGGGAAACCGGAAGAAGCGGTCAGCCGAGGTCGACGGCGGGGTAGAGCGGGAAGCCGGCCAGCAGCTCGCTGGCCTGCTTGTTCACCCGGTCGGCCAGGGCCGGGTCGAGCACGTACTTCGCCTTGGACCCGCCGGGGGTGGTCTGGCTGAGCACCGTGTGGATCAGCTCGGCGGTGGTGTCCATCTCGGCGGTGCCCAGGCCGCGGGTGGTCAGCGCCGGGGTGCCGATCCGGATGCCGGAGGTGTACCAGGCGCCGTTCGGGTCCTGCGGCACCGCGTTGCGGTTGGTCACGATGCCCGAGTCCAGCAGCGCCTGCTCGGCCTGCCGACCGGTCAGCCCGTACCCGGAGACGTCGATCAGCACCAGGTGGTTGTCGGTGCCGCCGGTGACCAGCTTCGCGCCTCGCCGCAGCAGCCCGTCGGCGAGCGCCTGGGCGTTGGCGACGATGCGAGACGCGTAGTCGGCGAAGTCCGGACGGCGGGCCTCGGCCAGAGCCACCGCCTTGGCGGCCATCACGTGCGGCAGCGGGCCGCCGAGCACCATCGGGCAGCCCCGGTCGACCTGGTCGGCCAGCTCCGGGCCGCAGAGCACCAGGCCGCCGCGCGGACCGCGCAGCGACTTGTGGGTGGTGGTGGTGACGATGTGCGCGTGCGGCACCGGGTCGAAGTCGCCGGTGAAGACCTTGCCCGCGACCAGGCCGGCGAAGTGCGCCATGTCGACCATGAAGGTGGCGCCGACCGAGTCCGCGATCTCCCGCATGATCCGGAAGTTGACCTTCCGGGGGTACGCCGAGTAGCCGGCGACCAGGATCAGCGGCTTGAACTCGCGGGCCGCCTCGGCGACCTTGTCGTAGTCGATCAGGCCGGTGGCCGGGTCGGTGCCGTAGCTGCGCTGGTCGAACATCTTGCCGGAGATGTTCGGCCGGAAGCCGTGGGTGAGGTGACCGCCGGCATCCAGCGACATGCCCAGCATCCGCTGGTTGCCCAGCTCGCGGCGGAGCGCGAACCAGTCCGCCTCGGTCAGCTCGTTGACCTGGCGTACCTGGGCCTTCTGCAGGGCGGGCGACTCGATCCGGTCGGCCAGGACCGCCCAGAACGCGACCAGGTTGGCGTCGATGCCGGAGTGCGGCTGCACGTACGCGTGGGCGGCGCCGAAGAGCTCCTTCGCGTGCTCGGCGGCGAGCGCCTCGACGGTGTCCACGTTCTGGCAGCCGGCGTAGAACCGGCGGCCGACGGTGCCCTCCGCGTACTTGTCGCTGAACCAGTTGCCCATGGCCAGCAGGGTGGCCGGGGAGGCGTAGTTCTCGCTGGCGATGAGCTTGAGCGACTCGCGCTGGTCGGCCAGCTCCTGCCCGATGGCGTCCGCCACCCGCGGCTCGACGGCGCGGATGACCTCCAGCGCGCTACGGAAGGCGGTGGATTCGGCGTTGAGCGACATGCGACCTCCTGGTGACGTACGGAAGGCCCAGGCGCTCGGCGTGCGTCCTTGCGACGGGACCGCTTCCCGATGGTGCTCCATCCCCACGCGCCAGTCACGGCCCGCGCCGATCGTACCGAATCCCACGTCACCCGCCGCGCGGGATTAGCCCGGAGTCCGGTGGGCACGTCAGGAGCAGGGGCGGTCACGGTGCGTACGGGCCGCACCCGCCGACGAGGGGAGGGAGCAGACATGACCACACCGACCACGGAGCGTCCGCTCGCCGTGGTGACCGGCGCGTCCAGCGGCATCGGGTACGAGCTGGCGGCACAGTTCGTCGAGCACGGGTACGACGTGGTGATCGCCGCGGAGGACCCGGCGATCGCGACGGCGGCGCGGAACCTGCACCGCGACGGCGGTCCCGACGTGCAGCCGGTCCGGGCGGACCTGGCCACGTACGACGGGGTGGAGGAGCTGGCCGCGGCGGTGGCGGCCACCGACCGGCCGGTGGACGCCCTGGCGCTGAACGCCGGCCGGGGCGCGGGCGGGGACTTCGTCGGGGGGACCGACCTGCGGGACGAGTTGAACATCGTCGACCTGAACGTGCGCTCGACCGTGCACCTGGCCAAGCGGCTGCTGCCCGGCATGGTGGAGCGGGGCGAGGGGCGGATGCTCATCACCTCCTCGATCGCCTCGACGATGCCGGGCCCGTTCCAGGCGGTCTACAACGCGTCCAAGTCGTTCAACCAGTCCTTCGCCGAGGCGCTGCGCAACGAGCTGAAGGACACCGGGGTGACCGTGACCTCGCTGATGCCGGGCCCGACGGACACGGAGTTCTTCGAGCGGGCCCACATGACGGACACCCGGGTCGGCCAGGGGAAGAAGGACGACCCGCGAAAGGTGGCCGAGGACGCCTTCGCGGCGCTGATGAAGGGGGAGGAGAAGGTGGCGGCCGGCTCCCTCCTCAACAAGGTGCAGACCGCCGCCGGGAAGGTCGTTCCGGACCGGCTCAAGGCCGAGCAGCACCGCAGGATGGCCGAGCCCGGCTCCGGCGGCTGACCGACCCCGGACGCGACGGCGGGACCCGGCCTCGGCCGGGTCCCGCCGTCGAGGTATGTCAGGCGACGACCGCGTCCAGCGACTTCTTCAGCGCCTTCGGCGCGGCCGGGTTCTTCGGGGCCTTCTTCCGCAGCTCGATCATGCGCTCACCGATCTCCTGGAGCTGGTTGCGCCCGAGCGCCTCGCGCACCTTGGGGAACCACTCCTGTTCCTCCTCCTCGACGTGGTGCAGCACGCTCTCGATGAGCACCGTCGTCTTGGCGTTGTAGCGCTCGTCGTCCGCGTCGAGCGTGAAGAGCTCGAAGCAGAGCACGTCGGCGACGTGGTGCTCCTCGTACGACTCGAGGATGTCGTCCTCGATGTCCGGGACCAGCCGGCGGACCTCCGGGTACATCACCTCATTCTCCAGGTACGTGTGCACCGTGAGCGCCTCGAGGATCTGCGTGACGAACTTCTTGCGTTCGCTGGCCGAGCCCTCCTCCGCGTCCTGGAACGCCTTGAACAGGCGGCGGATCTCCTTGTGGTCCTCTTTTCAGCAGGACGATGGCATCGGTGGACACCCGTGACCTCCTCGAGTCGGCTGATGTCGCCCCCCTACCCGCACCGTGAGCTGGACAAACGGATGGGGCCCGGCGACAGGTCGCCGGGCCCCACCACAGGTGTCGCTACCGCGTGCTCACTTCACCACGTTGTAGGCGTCGACCATGCCGGCGCCGTAGAACCCGTTACGCGCACCGCCGGAGCAGGTCGCGTCGTAGGCGTGCGGGCCGGCCGAGATCAGCGGGACCGGGTTGTAGACGCCCGTCGGGCAGGCCTGCGCGACCGCGGTCTGCTCGAGGAACGCCGACAGCTGGCCCGGGGTCATCCCCGGGTGCGCCGACAGCGCCAGCGCCGCGACGCCGGTGGCGTGCGGGCCGGACATCGAGGTGCCCTGCTTGTATCCCCAACCGTTGCCGGTGGTGGGCGACCAGGTCGTCGACAGGATGCCGTCGGTGATGGTCGACTTCACGCCCTGGGTCCGGAACCGGGTGTCGCCACCCGGCGCCGTCACGTCGATGACGCCCTGACCGTACGAGGAGTAGTAGCTCTTCGCACCGGTCGGGCCCACCGCCCCGACGGTCACCACGCCGGGAGCCTCCGCGGGGAGGTCCATGCAGGCGTTGGTCAGGTTCTCCCGCACCTCCGGCGTGCCGTCGTCCGGGCTGCCGGTGTCGGTGAGCTTGTGGGCCAGGTCGTAGTTGGAGTTGCCCGCGGACGCCACGTTGAGCACGCCCTTGGACTGCGAGTAGCGGATCGCCCGCTGCACGGCCTGCCACACCGGACGCTGGCGGGCGTCGTTGCGGCAGTTCAGCTCCCACGGGTCGATGTAGTAGCTGTTGTTGGTCAGCTGCATCCCGTGGTCGGCGGCCCACATGAACCCGCAGACCGCAGCCTCGGGGTAGATGTAGCCGTCGTCGTTGACCACCTTGACGGCGGCGACCTTGACCCCCGGCGCGATGCCGGTCACGCCGACGCCGTTGATGGCGGCGGCGATGGTGCCGGCCACGTGCGTGCCGTGGTCGCTGGTGGTCGGGTTCCACGCCGCCTCGGTGGTGTCGGTGACACCGCCCAGGCAGGACGTGCTCTTGTCCTTGGCGATCTGGGTCGCCAGGTCCGGGTGGGTGCTGGAGATGCCGCTGTCCAGCACGCCGACGACGACGTTCGGGCTGCCGGTGGTCACGGCGTGAGCCTGCGGGACGTGGATCATGTTCATGTCCCACTGCTCGCCGTAGCGCGGCTCCTTGGTCGGGTCGCCGGTGGCCTCGGCGACGTCGGCCGCGGAGACCTCGACGGTGTCGCTGTCGTCGAGGGCGGTGCCCAGGCCGGCGGTGGACGCCACCGACTCCACGCCCGCGCCCGCCACCTGGGTGGCGAAGTTCGGGTTGGTCGAGCGGACGACGAGCACGCCGATCTGGTCGTAGGTGGCCACGACGGTGCCGTTGGCGGCCGCCACCCGGGCGGCGGCCTTGCTGGTGTTGGCGCCCTGCGGGGCGAGGACCAGATACGAGGTGTCCGATCCGGCGGCCGCCGCCGGAGCCAGCCCGCCGGTGACGGCGAGGCCGACGCCGAGCGTCACGGCGGACGCGGCGGCCAGTGTCTTGCGACGGAGGTTCTTCACACAGACTCCCAGGGGGCCGATCTGGCCGGGCCCCACTCCCTGGCGGGAAGCGGGCCGGCGGAAAACGAGCAGGTCGCTCGCCTTCGAGGGATCAGCGTAGGGAGCAAATGTGGTGTTACACACATCCGAACGGATGAACAACAACCGTCAGACGGTGGCCACCGTGTAGGGAATCTCGTCGAGCAGCTCACGGGCCAGGAAGCCGATCCGGCCGTACCGGGGGACCAGCCGTTGCCCGCTCACCGCGTGCGCGAACGCGGCCCAGCACGCGGCCTGCGCCGGCTCGGCCCCCCGGGACAGCAGGCCGGCGAGCAGCCCGGCGCGGACGTCCCCGCTGCCGGAGGTGCCCAGCCCGGCGTCGCCGCTCTCCTCCCGCCAGCACCGCCCGTCCGAGGTGGCGATGTGGCCGTAGAGAGAGACCACGGCGTCGTACCGGCGGGCCAGCTCGACCGCCTCGGCGTCCAGGTCGTCGCCCGGCTCGCGGTCGAGCAGGTGCCGGGCCTCGGTGAGGTTCGGCGTGAGCACCGCCCGGCGGCCCGCGCCGACCAGCAGGTCCGGCTCGTGGCTGAGCGCGCCGAGCGCGTACGCGTCGAGCACCAGCGACGTCTCCGGGCCGGCCGCGTCGAGCACCAGGTGCAGCAGCCCGCGGGTGGCGTCGATGTCCTTGAGTCCGGGGCCGACGGCCACCACGTCCGCCTCGGCGACCAGGCCGGCCAGCACGTCCCCCGGGTCTCCCCGCACCGCCCCGTGGTCGGTCTCGGGCAGGCCGACCACGAGCGCCTCCGGCACCTGGATGCTCAGCGCGGCGGCGGTCGACTCGGCGGCGGCCAGTTGCAGCACACCGGCCCCGGCGCGCAGCGCGGCCACCCCGGCCAGCAGCACCGCGCCGGGGGTGAACCGCGACCCGCCGACCACCAGCACCGTGCCGCGGGCCTCCTTGCCGCCAGTGGGCACGGGCAGCGCCCAGTCGCGCAGCAGGGCGGGGGTGATGACCTCAGACCGGCTCGGCATGAACCTCGTCCTCTCGGGTCGGGCGCGCGCCCTGCTGGTGCAGGTGGGCGACGTCGTTGAACACCTCCGGCGCCAACCGGCCGGTCGCGTCGGCGGACCAGCCGGTCACCGAGCAGTTGGCGATGACCTGCCGCCGGGTGAGCGCCATCAGCTCCTCCTCGGTGAGCCCCTCCACCAGGTAACGGAGCAGAAAGACCAGCGCGTCGTGGCCGAACAGCAGCACCCGTTGCCCGGCGTGGTCGCGGCGCAGGTCGCCGAGGAGGGCGCGCAACCGCAGCGCCACGTCGGTCCAGGACTCGCCGCCCGGCGGCCGGTAGTAGAACTTGCCCAGCCGGGCCCGACGCTCCGCCTCGGCCGGGTAGCGGGCCCGCACCCCGTGCGGGGTGAGCCCGTCGAGGATGCCCAGCTCCCGGTCGCGCAGCCGCTCGTCCCGGCTGGCCGGGACGCCGGTGCCGGCCAGGGCCAGCTCGGCGGTCCGCACCGCGCGCAGGTACGGCGACACCACCGCGACGTCCGGGCGGCGCTGCTCCGGCAGTCCGGCCAGCCACCGGCCGGTCGCCCGGGCCTGCTCCTCGCCGGTGGGCGAGAGCGGCACGTCCGCGTCCCGATGGGTCAGGTCGATCAGTTCGGCGCCGGACGTCTCCGCGGCGGTCGCCGCGACGTTCGCCGTGCTCTCGCCGTGCCGCACGATCCAGAGCGCTGCCAGTTCCGCCATGCGGCCTCCGGTACCCGGGCCCCGCCGCGGGTAACCGTGCCGGTCCGGGCCACCGGGGGCGGGGACGGGGCGTGAACCGGCCCCGGGCGGGTAAGCGCGGTGCTCCGGAAGTCGACCCAGGGGAGGTGCGCCGTGGCGACCATGGTTCGAGAGCCGATGAGCCCGGTAAAGGACAAGAACTACGACCTGATCCACGCGGTCCAGATGTCACTCCAGCACATCTGGCAACTGGAGACGTACATCGCGGACGCGGAGGACCGGGGCGACACCGAGCTGGCGACCTGGTTCCGCAAGATCCAGGAGAACAATCGCAAGGCCGGTGACCAGGGCAAGAAGTTGCTGATGAACCGGCTCCAGCAGGAGAACGGCTGACCCGTACGCGACGGCCGGGCGGGCGCAGGCGGCCCGTTCGGCCCGTCGTGCGTCCGTCTGCCGGGACCGTCCGACCCGCGCGGGCCTGCGTCAGGTTGCATCGATCGGGCAGAATGTCGTCCGGCGCACCGGGGCGGGCCCGGTCCGCGGGGAGGACGGCACATGTCGACGGTCATCAAGGGGCTGCGGGAGGCCCTGGTGCTCTTCGTGATCGCGGTGGTGGTGATCGGGGTCGCGGTGGGCGTCTGGGTGACCGTCAGCGGCGGCGAGTTCACCCACCGGCTCGGCGTGGCGTTCATGCTGGTCGGTGCGCTGCTCGGGATGACCGGTGACCTGACGTTGAGCCGGATCGGCATGCTGCCGGCACGGTCGACCTTCGGCCTCGCCCCGGAACGGGAGGACGGCGGCGGCGGTCGGGTGCTCACCGGCGTCGGCATCTTCCTCTTCGTCTCCCTGCCGCTGATCGCCGTTGGCGTCCTGCTCATCACCTGACGACATCCCCGCGTGCGGCGCCTGCGCGTCGTACGGTGTGAGGCGTGGCGACCACGGCGGCCGAGGAGATCCGGGTGGGGGAGCGGGTGGTCCGCGTCTCCAGCCCCGACAAGCCGTACTTCCCGGAGCGCGGACTGACCAAGCTGGACGTGGTCAGCTACTTCCTCTCCGTCGGCGACGGCATCCTGCGTGCCCTGCGCGACCGTCCGACCATGCTGGAGCGCTGGCCGCGCGGCGTGTTCGAGGGCGCGAAGATCGCCACCCGGCAAAGCAACAAGGGTGACGCGTTCTACCAGAAGCGGCTGCCGGCGGGCGCGCCCGACTGGGTGCGCACCGCGCACATCACCTTCCCGAGCGGCCGCACCGCCGACGAGGTCGCGCCCAGCGAGCTGGCCGTGGTGGCCTGGGCCGCCAACCTGGGCACGCTCCGGTTCCACCCGTGGCCGGTGTCGAAAGCCGACGTGGAGCACCCCGACCAGCTCCGGATCGACCTCGACCCGATGCCGGGCGTGGAGTTCGCCCAGGTGGTGCCGGTCGCCCACGAGGTGCGTGCCTTTCTCGACGAGCTCGGCCTGGTCGGCTACCCGAAGACCACCGGTGGCCGGGGCATCCACGTCTACCTGTCCATCGAGCCCCGGTGGAGCTTCGGCGACTGCCGCCGGGCGGTGCTGGCGCTGGGCCGAGAGATGCAGCGCCGGCTGCCCGAGGTGGTCACCACCACCTGGTGGCGGGAGCAGCGGGACCGGCCGGTGTTCGTCGACTACAACCAGATGGCCCGCGACCACACCATGACCTCGGCGTACTCGATCCGGCCCACGCCGCGGGCGCTGGTCTCGGCGCCGCTCGACTGGTCGGAGCTGGACGACGCGCGGCCGGAGGACTTCGACGTGGTGAGCATGCCGGCCCGGTTCGCCGAGCGGGGCGACCCGCACGCCGGCCTGGACGGTCGGCGCTTCTCCCTCGAACCGCTGCTCGAGTTGGCCGACCGGGAAGGGCTGGAGTCGCCGCCGGAGCGGTGAGGTCACGGCCAGGGGCTCTGCGTCCCGTCGAACTCCTCGAAGACCAGCCAGGTCCGCGTGGACAGCACCCCGGCGATGCTCTGCACCCGGTCGAGCACCACGTCCCGCAGGGTGGCGTTGTCCGGCGCGCGGACCAGGGCCAGCACGTCGTGCTCCCCGCTGAGCAGCGCCGCGTGCTCGATGTAGCGCACCTGGGCCAGCTCGGCCGACACCTCCCGCCAGGTGTTCTGCTCGATGGTCAGCGCGATGTACGCCGACGTGCCCAGCCCGGCCGGCTCCGGGGCGACCCGGGCCTGGAACCCGGTGACCACTCCGTCCCGGACCAGCCGCTCCACCCGGGCGTACGCGTTGGTGCGCGAGACGTGCACCCGTTCGGCCAGCGTACGGATGGAGAGCCGGCCGTCCCGGACCAGTTCGTGCAGGATCCGCCGGTCCACCTCGTCGAGCGGGCCGGCCGAACGTCCCGTTCCGCCCGCCGCGCCCGGTGTGGTGCCGGTCTCCTGGCTCATGAGCTCCCCATTCTGTTGCCATTCGTCCCGCGTTCATCCCGGATGTTGAGTCAATCATCCAACGGCAGGAGCATAGGGCCACCACACGTCCAGGAGGTCACCGCCGTGACGACAACCCCCCAGGCGGTCCGCGGGAGAACCCCCCGCCCCCGCCAGGCGGCCAGCACCCCGGCCGCCCCCGATCCGTCGGCCGGCCTGCTGCCGCACACCGAACCGGTCCGGCTGCTCGACCCGGACGGCACGCCGCTGCCCGCCCGGGACGACTATCCGGAGCCGCCGGTCGAGGCGCTGCGGGAGATGTACCGGCGGATGGTCGTCGGCCGCCGCTTCGACGTGCAGGCCACCGCGCTGACCAAGCAGGGGCGCCTCGCCGTCTACCCGTCCTCCCGCGGCCAGGAGGCGTGCCAGGTCGGCGCGGTCCTCGCCCTGCAGGACACCGACTGGGTCTTCCCGACCTACCGGGAGTCGATGGCGCTGACCGCCCGGGGCATCGACCCGGTCGAGGTGCTCACCCTGCTGCGCGGCGACTGGCACTGCGGCTACGACCCCGCCGCGACGCACACCGCGCCGCAGTGCACCCCGCTCGCCACCCAGTGCGTGCACGCCGCCGGGCTGGCGTACGGCGAGTCGTACCAGGGGCGGGACACCGTGGCGCTGGCCTTCATCGGCGACGGCGCCACCAGCGAGGGCGACTTCCACGAGGGGGTCAACTTCGCCGCCGTGTTCAAGGCCCCGGTCGTCTACTTCGTACAGAACAACAAGTACGCGATCAGCGTCCCGCTCTCCCGGCAGACCGCCGCGCCGAGCCTGGCGTACAAGGGCGTCGGCTACGGCGTGCCCAGCGAGCAGGTGGACGGCAACGACCCGGTGGCCGTCCTGGCGGTGCTCACCCGCGCGGTCGCGCACGCCCGGTCCGGCAAGGGGCCGTTCCTGGTGGAGGCGCACACCTACCGGATGGAGCCGCACACCAACGCCGACGACCAGACCCGCTACCGGGACGCCGAGGAGGTCGAGGCCTGGCGGGGCAGGGACCCGATCGCCCGGCTGGAGGCGTACCTGCGCGAGCGGGGGGTGCTGGACGACGCCGCCGTCGCGGCGGTCGCCGACGAGGCCGAGGCGTACGCGGCCGCGCTGCGTGACCGGATGAACGCCCAGCCGCAGGTCGACCCGCTCAGCCTCTTCGAGCACGTGTACGCGGAGCCGACCCCGCAGCTGGTCGAGCAGCGCGAGCAGGTCCGCGCCGAGCTGGCCGCCGCCCGCGAGCAGGAGGGGGACGCCTGATGGCCACCATGACCATGGCGAAGGCGCTCAACGCGGCGCTCGCCGACGCGCTGCTCGACGACGAACGGGTGGTCGTCTTCGGTGAGGACGTCGGCCAGCTCGGCGGCGTCTTCCGGATCACCGACGGACTCCAGGCGCGGTTCGGCGACAAGCGCTGCTTCGACACCCCGCTCGCCGAGGCCGGCATCGTCGGCTTCGCCGTCGGCCTGGCCATGTCCGGGCTGCGACCGGTGGTCGAGATGCAGTTCGACGCGTTCGCGTACCCGGCGTTCGAACAGATCGCCTCGCACGTGGCGAAGCTGCGCAACCGCACCCGCGGCGCGCTCAGCGTGCCGATCGTCATCCGGGTCCCGTACGCCGGCGGCATCGGCGGCGTGGAGCACCACTGCGACTCCTCGGAGGCGTACTACGCGCACACGCCGGGCCTGAAGGTGGTCACCCCGGCCACCGTGGAGGACGCGTACTCGCTGCTGCGCGAGGCGATCGACGACCCGGACCCGGTCGTGTTCATGGAGCCGAAGAAGCTCTACTTCTCCAGCGCCGAGGCGGAGCTGCCGGCCCGTACCGCCCCGTTCGGGAAGGCCGTCGTCCGCCGGACCGGCACCGACGCCACCCTGGTCGCGTACGGCCCGGCCGTGCCGGTCGCGCTGGAGGCGGCCGAGGCGGCCCGCGAGGAGGGCTGGGACCTGGAGGTCGTGGACGTGCGCAGCATCGTGCCGTTCGACGACGCCACGGTCACCGCCTCGGTGCGCAAGACCGGCCGGTGCGTGGTGATCCAGGAGGCGCAGGGCTTCGCCGGGGTCGGTGCGGAGATCGCCGCCCGGGTGCAGGAACGCTGCTTCCACGCCCTGCACGCCCCGGTGCTGCGGGTGTCCGGCCTGGACATCCCCTACCCGGCGCCGATGCTGGAGCACACCCACCTGCCCTCGGTGGACCGGGTGCTGGACACCGTCGCCCGGCTGCAGTGGGACGACCAGCCCGACACCCGGTGGGTGGCGGCATGACCACCGCCACCGGGACCCGGGACTTCCTCCTGCCCGACCTCGGCGAAGGGCTGAGCGAGGCCGAGATCGTCGAGTGGCGGGTCGCCGTCGGCGACGTGGTCACCGTCGACCAGAGCGTGGTCGAGGTGGAGACCGCCAAGGCCGTCGTCGACGTGCCCTGTCCGTACGCCGGACGGGTCGTCGCCCTGCACGGCGCGCCGGGCGAGGTCCGCCCGGTGGGCCAGCCGCTTATCACCATCGCGCCACTGGACGGCGGGGACGGGGACGACCCGCACGCCACCTACCGCGAGGAGGAGCGGGCCGGCTCCGGCAACGTCCTCATCGGCTACGGCACCGGCCACGGCGGCGCCGGGCGGCGGCGGCGCCGCCCGCGCCTGGCCCTCGCCCCGGAGCCCGGCGCGCCGGCGGCCGCCGACCCGGGGACGGCCGCAGCCGGCCCGGCGAGCGGCGGGGCGCCCGCCACGGCGGACGCCGCCGGCCCAGCGGCGGGGATGCCAGGCAGCCAGCTCCATCAGCGGCCTGGCGCCGTTGGTGGAGCAGGTCCTCAACAACCGCTTGGACACGGTCGAGTTCGGCGAGGTCGGCGAC